>CAYVBA010000047.1:0-5408 GCA_964448475.1 uncultured Coriobacteriales bacterium | reverse complement strand
ATCGTCCTCTCGCTCATCACCGCACTCGTCTATACGTTCCAAGGCTCACGCATGATCAGGAGTACCGACCGATGACCATCCGCTCCACCGTGCCACACGTCCTTCTCGCCCTGATCATGATGTGTATCCTCGTAGCTGTCATACCTTCCGGAGCCCGGGCCGAAGTCCTGCCTGACGACCTTCTCTACGGAGAGCCCGTGGGAGCCGATCCCGCACGGGTCGAACAGTCAGTCGACCTCGAGGCGTCCGCAGGTATCCTGACAGATCAGAACGGTCGCGTGATCTGGTCGCGCGCGGGTGATGAGCGGCATTCCATCGCATCGATCACCAAGGTGATGACGTGTCTGACCGCACTTTCGTCCGGCGTGGACCTGAGCACGGAGTACACCGTTCCACACGAGGCAGAAGTCGTTGGTGGATCCACCGGTGACCTCAAGACCGGTGATCGAGTCAGACTCGATGACCTGCTGCGCATCATGCTCGTAGCCTCGGGCAACGATGCAGCTGTGACGGTCGCTCATGGCATCGCTGGCAGCTCCGAGGCGTTCGCTGAACTCATGAACGAACGCGCCCGAGAGTACGGCATGGCCGGCTCGAGCTTCAGGAATCCTCACGGCCTCGATACCGATGGCCACTACTCGACCCCCGCTGACCTGATGATCCTCGCGCGTAAGGCTATGGACAATCCGTTCATCGAGCGGGTCGTCGTCACCCGCCAGACCACCGTCACGATCTCAGGCGTCGAACGCACGCTGGGTACGACCAACGTACTTCTCGCCACGTATCCCGGGATGGAAGGCATAAAGACGGGCTTCACACGTCAGGCGGGTCGAGCGCTTCTCTTCCAGGTCGAGAGAAACGGGATCGAACTGACCGGCGTCGTTCTCGGCACGGCGAGCGAGAAAGCACGTACCGAGCAGGTGACCCGCCTCATGGACTGGGCCTACAGCATGTACCCCTACGTCGAGACGGTGGACGTCCGGAGATTCGGAGACACGGTGCCGTACGCTTATCGTCCCGGTTGGATGTTCGATATCGGGGTAGGGGATGCCGCGTTCGGTCATCTGGATAGGCGGGGAGCCCCCGTGGAGATCGATGATAGGAGCCCTCGCGTTCTCGAGATGCGCGCAGAGGAACCCCTCGGTAGCCTCCTCATCACGCAGGAAGGACGAATCGTGTCCTCAGGGCCCTACCTCACTTACGACCATGCACCGGTCGAGCCTTCGTTGAACGGGGCTCTCGCCTGGAGCATGAGATAGGAGGATCCATGTCGATCCCGGTCGGAGCGCGTACCTCCGCGCTCATCTTGGAACATGAATCACTCGGTGCGGAGTTCGCACCGTTCGACTTGCTGTACTTGCCTACGTCGTACCGAGGAGAAGCGGATGTGACGGACGGCGCGGTCCGCACCGTCGTCTCCGATGTGACCGACGTGAGCATGCTCAGGGTCTCCGGTGCGGATGCTACGAGGTTCCTGGAGACGATGGGGTCACTCGCGGTAGGCGACATGGAAGTAGGTCGCACCGGCGCTTCGATCCATCTGACGGGTGAAGGTGAGATCATCGACTTCGTGACCGTAGCTCGTACCGCCGATGATGAGTACTTCCTACTGGGAACCCCTGAGAACCGTGAGGAGTTGTTCGCCTGGCTCGAAGCTCATGCAGCACTCGCCGATGGGGGCACTCCGGTGTTCCCTCACGTTGAACTCCTCGATACGACGGCTCTGATGAGCGCGATCGTTCTCATGGGGCCTGCGAGTGCTGACATCATCTCCGAGATGTCAGGTTCACGACCCGAAGACCTGTCCGACCGCGTGATGGACATCGCTCTGGACGGAAGGCCGGCGCTCCTCGTCTCCGCTGAGGAGTCACTGCTGCCCGCACGATGGCTTCTTTTCCTCGCGAACGATGATGTGACCCCTACCTGGCGAGGCATCCTCTCCTTCGAGCAGATCGATCCCATCGGACGAGAAGCTCTCGTCCGTCTGCTCTTCAGTCTCCACCCGGAGTTGAAGGCGCTCATCGGTGATGCCTATCTTCTCGCCCGTGATATCGACCTTGGCTCAGTGGTCGATCCCGGTAGGAGATTCGTAGGTTCGGGTGACCTTCGACCCTGACGTCCGGGTTAGGGGTATCAGGTACAATCGAAGCTTGAAGTAGAACTTCACGGTCTCTATCTAGGAGGAGCTATGAGCGTAACCGATGGTCTGAGGAATCTCTTCGATTCCATAGGCGAGAACACCAACAAAAAACGCGTCATCGATTACATCTCCGATGAGATCGAGCAAGGTCGTACCATCAAGGACATCCTCACCGATCCTTATGTTAAGAACCGCGTTCCCGAAGAGGCGCTCGTCGATCTGCTGGGTGACCCCGACATCATCGACGCCGTATCCGCGGAAGTCCGGGAAGCGTTCCAGGGATTCATCACGACGGAGGAATGATCATGAGTAACGCTTCGGACCTGACCTGTCCGGTCTGTGGCAACCATGTAGGCGAGGAATCGGCGGTCTGTGAGGTCTGCGGGTTCAACCTCGTAGGCGCCACGCAGGTGTTCCAGGCGGTGTCGGATGACGCTGCCGTCCCCACGCCCGAACCGGAAGCACCACCCGTCAAGCCCGTTCTTCAGGTGGTCAAAGGACCTCTCATGGGAGCCACGTTCCAGGTTGAGAAGGACACGATCCTCGGTCGTGACCCCAAGGCCACCATCTTCCTTAACGACATGACGGTATCGCGGAAGCACGCTCGTATAACGATCGAAGATGGCAAAGCGACACTCGATGACCTCGGCTCGTTGAACGGAACCTGGGTCGATGGAGCCATCGTCACACACGCTGACCTATCTGATGGCGCCACAGTTCAGATTGGTACGTTCTCAATGGTCTTCAGGCTCGTAGAGGAAGCGTGACATGGCTCAGCGGGATTACCTCACCATCGGACAGGTGGTGAAACGGCTCGAGGGGACCTACCCTGACCTCACGGCCTCGAAGATCCGCTATCTCGAGGACGAAGGCCTCATAGAGCCCCGTCGGACACCCGGCGGCTACCGGAAGTTCTCCGATGCTGACGTGGAGCGTCTCTCCACGATCCTCAGACTGCAGAAGACCACCTGGTACCCGCTCGACGTCATCAAGCGTAAGCTCGATGAGGCGACGGAGCGAGGAGAAGAGGTCGCCAACATCGAAGGGGGAGGGACCGAGCCCGATCTCCGTGAACTCGCCGACCGCAAGCACCCCATCGAGAACATGCCGCAACTCATCAACGTGGATATCGGCTTCGTCCGGAGGCTCTCGGAGTCCGGACTCATAACGCTGGCGAGAAGCCCTAAAGGCCTCGACCTGGTAGATGGGGGAGACCTCCCACTCATCAGGTCCTGTTTCGCACTCAGTAGATACGGGATGCAGCCGCGCCACCTGAAGACGTTCCTCACGAGCATCAACAGGGAGTCGACTCTTTTCGAACAGGTGCTTTCCAACTTCACCGGCGGAAAGAAGATGGGCGAGAGCGCTGATGCAGGAGAGAGGAAGCGGTTCGTCGAGACTTACGATAATCTCGAAGGCCTCGTGGATGACGTTCGGAGCTCGCTGCTCAAGCGTCATATCTCACAACGTTTCGGTGATATGGGACTGTAGAGCCCAGGAAGGACCATGTGAATGTCTGGAAATGTAGATCTCGAAGCTCTGATCGCTGATATCCCTGACTATCCGGAACCAGGTGTCGTCTTCAAGGACATCACCCCGATGCTCGCGGACCCGGCAGGATTCAAGACCTGCATAGACGAGCTGTGCGCACCGTTCAAGGACAAGGGCATCACCAAGATCATGGGCGCTGAAGCACGTGGATTCATAATCGGTGCTCCCATGGCCTACGCCATGGACTGCGGCTTCGTACCCGCTCGCAAGAAGGGCAAGCTCCCGCGCGAGACTTCCAGCTACACCTACGACCTCGAATACGGTACCGATACGATCGAGATCCACGCCGATGCTATCTCCGAGGACGATGTCGTCCTCATCGTGGACGATGTCCTCGCGACCGGTGGTACCGCAGCAGCAAAAGCCGAGCTCGTGAGCTGTGTCGGTGCGAAACTCGCGGGCTTCGCGTTCTTCCTGGAACTCGACTTCCTGCACGGCCGGGACAAGCTGGATAAGTTCGATCACGCCGAGATCGTCTCACTGGTGCATGCTGAATAAGGAAGATGCGTGAATGGAATACCGCGAGCGTATGGATTCAGGTATCATCGGGTGAATGACGTGCAAGAACTGCCCCAATCACACAACCAACGAAGCACGGGGGAGACATGCTGGAACATGAACATCCAACAGGCGCCAAGGCCCTGATTCCTCTACTCATAACCGTTCTCCTGCTCTCGGTCGTCGCTTTCTCACCACGAGAAGCCCTGGCTGAGCCTACGACTGCGGAACAACTCGCATCCAAGCGTGCTGAAGCAGCGCGCATCAAGGCGCGTCTCGATGACCTCCAACGTGATGTGGAGCTCTCAGGTGAGGCGTTACTCGACCTTCAGGATCAGATCGCTGTCACCAAGGGTGAGATCTCCGAGACTGAGGAACGCATCAGCATCACTCAGGAGGAGCTCGCGTCTTCACGGGAAGCGCTTGCTGCCCGTGTGGCTTCCACATATCGCTCCGGTGACACGAGCTTCCTTAACGTGTTAGTGGGCTCTGATTCCTTCGAGGACTTCGTGAGCCGCTTCCACTACGTTCAGACGATCCAAGAGCGTGACGCTCAGATGATCGGCTACAACAAGTCCCTCAAGGAGCAGCTCGCTGCACAGGAGGCATCGCTCCAGCAACGGCTAGAGGAGCAGCAGGAGCTCGAAGCACAGGCCAAGGTCAAGCATGATGAGCTCGATTCCGCTCTCGGTGAGCAGGAGCAGATCCTCGGTAGCATCTCCTCGGAGATCTCCGGACTCATCGCTCAGCAGCGAGCTGAAGAAGAGGCACGTGCCCGCGCAGAGGCGCTCGCACGCCAAGCTGCAGCTGAGGAAGAGGCACGCCAAGCAGCCGCTGCCGCCGCTCAGGAAGCCCAGGAGCAGCCTGCACAGCAGAACGAGGCTCCCGCATCACCTGCGAGCCCCAGCGCACCGGCAGCTCCTACCTCACCTGCACCATCGCAACCGGAGCGCCCCACGACTCCGACTGCCCCAGTTGAGACACCAGCGCCGGAAGCTCCTGCAGCACCTGTCGCTCCGGCACCGACTCCTGCTCAACCGGAACCCGCTCCGGCTCCCAAGCCGGAACCCAAGCCCGAACCTGCGCCTTCCAACAAGAAGGGTACGCCCCGTCCTCATATCGTGGACCTCGCCCGGAAGCACATCGGCAAGCCGTATCTGTGGGCCGCAACCGGTCCTGACAGCTTCGACTGCTCGGGTCTGACCATGACGGTGTACCG
>CAYVBA010000046.1:0-9185 GCA_964448475.1 uncultured Coriobacteriales bacterium | reverse complement strand
GAACGAGCACGATGAAGATGGTCTCGGCCGCTGCTTGAGATGTGAAAGCATCAGGAATGAGCGCGCGCCCTATGAGACCGATGCCGATGGCGCATATGAGTGAAATGAATGCCCACGTGACGGCTATGCGACGTGAAATCTTGATTTCACTAGGAGTTCTGATGCCCATGAAGCGCACGAGCACATGGGGCATACCGAAGTATCCGAGACCCCAGACCATGGATGAGATGATCCCTATGAAGCCATAATCCACAGCTTTACCGAACTGCGGTATCCCGCCCTCTACGATTTGTTGGCCGGCCTCATCCAGCACTGGTGTAGCGAGTTTGAAGGAATCCAGGAATCCTGGGAAATCTTTCAATGCGGCAGCTGTCTGCTCCACACCGCCGATGGATGCCACACTGCCCACGAGTACGATTGCGAGCGCGAAGAACATCAGTGTTGCCTGGATGGAGTCGGTGGCCACGACCGAGAGATAGCCGCCTACGAGCGTGTACAGGAAGACCACCACTGCTCCGATGATCATCATGGTGGCGTAATCCAGTCCGAACAGTACGGAGAACAGCTTTCCAGCCGTGACGAACGTCGAGCCCACGTATACACAGAAGAAGATGAGCGTGATGAGTGCGGCAACTGTGGAGATCAAGTTCTTACGGTCGTGGAATCTGTTGGAGTAGAACTCAGGAAGAGTGATAGCGTTTCCAGCTTGGGCTGAGTAAAGGCGCAGTCTCCGTGCGACGAGCTTCCAGTTGAGATACGTACCGATTCCGAGGCCGATGGCCACCCATACCGCATCTGATGCACCGGTGAAGTAAGCCACCCCGGGAAGGCCCATGAGAAGCCAGCCGGACATATCCGATGCCTCAGCGGAGAGGGCTGTGAACCACGGCCCAACGTTTCTACCGCCCAGGAAATACTCATCAGTAGAAGAGTTCGATCTCCTGGCGTATGAGAAACCGACAGCTAGGATCACCGCGAAGTACAGGACGATCGCCGCGATTATCAGGATATTACTCGAAATCATGGATACTCCTCGTTCAGGAAGCAGAGTCTTGAATGAGAAGTATAGCTTTACTTGTGATCATGCATAGGTGAAGTGGAACATGAAGGACCGGGGCGCTTCATGTTCCACTCATGCTAACGAGCATTCCAATCTCATGATGCTGCTGTCACGTCCAGAAGGTTTCCCTGAGCATCGACGTATATGGTCAGCTTCGAATCATCTGCCTGCACAGTCGTGGGCAAGAAGCTGAATCCGTTTCCGTCGAACTTCGGATAGTCATCTTGGTGGCTATTTGTATACGCGGGTCGTTCGGTGATGAATCTCTGGTACGTCTCGATGATCTGCGCTTCCGAATCCCGGACACCAGTGGGAGCGACTGATATCAGTTCTCTCAGTCGTTCGATGCCCTTGTCTACCGGGAATTCAGGGGAGTTCGTATGCATCATCTGCAGATCCAACACGTAGATCTCGCCTTCCGCATATCCTTCTGGCCGCGTACTTTCATCAGGCGAAGTGACCGAGATGGTGATAGGTCGGATCGATACCGGGTCCCACAGGCGCTCCTGGCTCGGATGGCGGCATATACGTCGTACTTATCTGCACCGAAGTATACGGAAAGGCCAGGAGTCTCTGGCTGTGTTTCTCTAGGCCGAAATCTAAGAGGTCGGCCATAGACTCGTATTCATCTTCACTCGTGCCTTCGACAGGTATCGAGACTCGAAGGTCTTCCTTAGGTCCCGAGTGATCGGAGCGGCTCCCTGCGATCGCGATGTTCGGGATGCGATCATCATTGAAGCCCGTTAGGCTATAGAATGTAGCGCCGGAGTCGAAAGCTGCCTTGCGATCCGTGAGGACTGCAGGCATGAATTCTTCCGCTGGCATACCGAGTGCATCCGTGGCGAAAGAGATCACGTCGCCGAATAGGGTCTCGAATGCAGCATCATCGAGAACGGCATCTCCGGTAGGCCGTTGGGCTGCCTCCATGGAGTACGTATAGCCTCCGAAGGGATCCACACTCGGCCGTATAGCTACTACCACTTCGTTCGCATCGTCGAAAGCTGTGACCAATGCGATTTCCGGAACGAACTCCATATCAAGCGCTGAAACCGTCTTGTTGAGGATATCAGCCATGGTTCGAGCCATACGTTTCTCGGACGTCGTTGCAATCGGGCTCGGGTAGACATCCTGCATAGATGCAGAGAGTTCAGGATCCATATCGGGTACTGGGGGAGATTCATCGGATTCTGAGGTGCCAACATTCGGCGTACTCTCGAGTGAAGGTCGTTCCGCTTCAGTTGACCCGGTGTCACTCGAGCCCGATGGTCGACCACCACAAGCTGTGGACACAACCAGTACAACCAACGCTACGGCGGCGAGCAGCATGGCCCTCCTGATACGCTGCATATCGCATCTGTTCTGATCTTTCGCCATATCCGAGTTAACTTATGCTTACTTCGTGAATGACCACGCTGTTTCTAGAGAAAACTAACTCATTCATAAGTAAATACAACTGGCATGGGTATAGTGGTCAGCAGACACGGGCGGGAGCACGCTCTCGTCGATACGACTGCATAATTTGGAGGTACTTACATGGAGCACGAGAACGCTGTAACTGAAAAGCCTATGACCATGCCGCTCATCGGTGATAGAGCGCCTGAGTTCAAGGCGGTCACCACGAATGGCGAGATGAATTTCCCGCAGGATTATGAAGGTAAGTGGGTCATCCTCTTCAGCCACCCGGCTGACTTCACTCCCGTATGCACCACTGAGTTCATGACGTTCGCTAGCATGCAGGAGGAGTTCAAGGAGCTCAACACGGAACTCGTAGGGCTCTCGATCGACGGTGTTTTCAGCCATATCGCTTGGCTGCGTGACATCCAGAACGTCGAGTGGAAGGGAATGAAGGATCTCAAGGTCGAGTTCCCCGTCATCGACGATGTGAGCATGAACGTCGCCAAGAAGTACGGCATGCTCCAGGGTGGATCCAGCACAGCTACCATTCGTGCGGTTTTCGTGGTCGACCCCGAGGGCATCATCCGCCTCATCATGTACTATCCCGCGTCGACCGGTCGTAACTTCGACGAGATTAAGCGTGTCATCCTCGCTCTCCAGAAGAGCGACTCCGACAAGGTGGCCACTCCTGCTGACTGGCGCCCCGGCGATGACCTCATCGTTCCGAACCCCGGTACCTGCGTAGGTGTCCAGGAGCGCGAGGACTCGCAGGTCGAGGGTGAGCGTTCCGCAGCTTGGTATCTCCGCTTCCGCGAGGACAAGCCCAAGGCGTAGAGCCGCTCGTAGTTCCGAAGCATCACAACAAGAAGGCCGCTCCTCGGAGCGGCCTTCTGACGTTCACGGGTGAGTCGAGGTTCTCAAGGCTATTGCGTGACGCTCGTAGTGGCTACCACGCGCGGGGTGTTATCGGTGCCCTCGAACATCTCCTTGAAGGCGGTGTGCTCAGCGCTTTCGTCGGTAGCCAGATGCTGACCCCAGTGATAGCTGATGGACTGATAGACCACCTGGACATCCACGGATGCTACACCCTCGGGGAGGGTGTAGGTCACGCGGTCCGATCCGGGCTGGAAGTTCTCATCGGTCGCTGCGTCACCTACGGGCGCCACGTCCTTCTCGTCGATATCCAACTTAGCGGCATCGAAGCCTGCCGGCAGGAGCCTGTTGTCCTTCACGTAATGGGTTCCGTAGAGCAGCGTGGTCGTGGGCTCGCCTTCGCTCGTGCCGAGGAAAGATTCGTAGATCTGCACGTTGTTCGGGTCTGAGATCACATCGTGGTGCGGCTCGACGGAGAGCTCGTCTTTGTCCGCGCCGTTGATGCGGCCGGTCCGGTCATCGTATCCACCGGATTCGAAGATCACTGCACCGCTCGCATCCTTAGCCGTCACATGGATCCATGCGCGGCGTGACGGGAACGCGGTGGGGAACTTGTGGCCAGCTTCGGATGTGACGTCCACGATGAGTTCTGTGCCGGAGAGCGTGGCATCGACCGTTGCTGCGGTCTCCATGAACGCCTTGGACGCAGCCACGCGGTCATCGAGCTTGCCGGAATCGTCACCGAGCATCTCCAACATGAAGGAGTTGGGGCCGAGAAGGGCGTGCGAGTGGAGCTGTTCGACGTCTTCCTTGGACTGGAGCGCTAGTTTACCAGCACCTACTTGCGGCATGTGGCAGCTCACGCATGATTCGTCCGCGTGATCGCTCGCTTTGAGTTCGTAGTAGGGGGTCTGTTCGGGGAGGAACATGCCGGAAGCCGTTCCATCCGTGTTGAAGGTGGGGGTGTAGAGCGTGTGACACGGTGCGCAGACCTCGGAGGAGGAGTCACCCGTCCATTCGTGCGTGGTGAAACCGATGGAGCCTTCCATGATGCTTTGCATATCATCGGCTATGCCGTACGGACCGTAGAGCGCGCGTAGTTCGCTCCCGGGTTCTGTGATCTTGAAGGGAGCTTCGAACTCGCCCGCCATGATGGTGGTGTTCTCATCCTGCATCTGGTGGCAGACCAGGCAGCTCACACCCTCCAGGAAGAGAGGGTTGAGGTCATGGCCTTCCTGCGCGGCCTCATCAAGGAACTCCTGAGAAGCCCCAGCAGCTGCGGCTGAGGTATCTGCCATACCCAAGTGGCACGGAGCGCAGGTCTTCTGGATATCTTCAGCGGGGAGGAGATCGGTCAGGATCTCAGCTCGCACCGTAGCCAAGTAGTACGGATCCTGAGCTGCCTTCGAATGCACGCTCGGACTCCAGGCGTCCACATGGGATCCATCCCCATCAGCCGCCTGAATGTTGTCATGACAAGCCGAGCAGCGATCAGATGTGAGGAACTGTGCTGCAGCTTGGGTGGTGCTGTCTTGCTCCTCCGTCTGTGTTGCGCCGGGCTGGGAGGGAGCCTCTTCTTGAGGAGCTTGCGTCTGTTGTTGGCCACACCCTACGAGTGCGAGCATCAACACGAACGCGAACACCGCCGCGAGCGAGCTGATTCTTCTATGCATGATGCCCCCTGTCTTCGGTCCATCCATATGTAAACACCATAGTTCTAAACGTATAAGTATTCCAGCGTTTTCGATGGCAACGGGTTTTCAATGCAGCACGTGTTAGCGTTAGAATCATAGGAAACGGTTCCATCGATCGGGAGGTTCCAAGATGCTCAAGAGAATCACGCTCGGATGCGCTCTGGCACTCGTGCTCGCTCTGCCCCTCGGCCTCACAGGATGCGGCGGTGATGACATCGCTTCAGTAGTGAAGAAGGAGTGCAGTTCGTGTCATACGATGGACCGTACCTGGGGCTCTTCAGCTACTACCGAGTCCGAGTGGGAAGATATCATCGTCCGTATGGAAAGCTATGGCTACAAGGCCCCTACGGGTGAGGATCGCCAAGCTATGCTCGACTACCTGGTAGAGGAATCCTCCAAGGACTCTGAGGGCTGATGCGCTCCCAAGGGTTCGGCCTCAGCTGGGTCCTGGATAGAGCTCCTGATGTGGTGGTGCGCTCGCTCGCTCCTGACTTCGTCTTCTGCGATGCGGACACTTACCTCTCAACCAACGTAGCCGATCGGCTTTTCAAGCGTGACGTCGAGGCGTACGTCTCGGTAGATGGACCATTCTCTCTTCTGGCACATGATATCGGCTGGCCAGCGGCTATTTCCGCCTCGATGCGTGATGATGCGGGCGAGAAGATCGCGTCATATATGCCTCGCGTGCTAGAGACGGTGCAGCGAGTGATCGATCGCGGAGCCGATGCGGTGGTATTGGCGGAGGATATAGCCGGAGATGAGCCTATCCTGACTGAGGAGTTCGTGCTCGAGCAGCTGCTGCCGCACTATGCGAAGGTGGGCGAGGTCACGCGCGAAGCAGATGTACCGCTCATCCATCATTCGGATGGCGATGTACGCTGGATCTATGCGGCGCTCGAGTCGGCGGGGTTCGATGGTGTGCATATCTCACATCCTGTACGCTCCACGGTGGGGGAGCTCTTTGCCTTGGCGGATGACTATGGATTGATCCCACTCGGGGGCATCGTGTCGCGACTCATCGATGAGGATCCGCGGGATGACGCGGCGTTCGTGCGCAAGCTCGTGGAGAGCGGCCCGGCACTCATATGTGATGACGGGGGAGCGCAGAAGCAGGAGGAGTTCGCTCGTATAGCTGAGATCCTCAGGCTCTCGCGCTGAACTATACTTAACCGCATGGATGACCCGAAACGCTCAGCGCGTGACGTAGCCGCGCGACCCATAGGAATCTTCGACTCCGGCATCGGTGGCCTGACGGTCGCCCGTGCGATCGCTGATTCCCTCCCGCATGAATCGATCCTCTACTTCGGGGACACGGCGCGCTGCCCCTACGGTCCGCGTCCCACACAGGAAGTAGCCGGCTTCGTCGATGGGATCACGGACTGGCTCGTGCGCCGGAACGTGAAACTCATCGTCATCGCCTGCAACACGGCGACGGCCGCCGGACTCGAGCGCTCGCAGCGCAGATTGCACATCCCCGTGATCGGAGTCATCGACCCCGGCGCACGCGCAGCGGTACAGACCACCACGACGAGAAGGGTGGGGGTCATCGGAACGCAGGGAACCATCGCCTCCGGCGCGTACGATGATGCGATCGCCGCACGGGATGCGGGTATCACGACCTTCAGTCGGGCGACTCCTGAGTTCGTGACGCTCGTGGAGGAAGGGCTTCAAGCGTCCGATTCCGGCACGATCGGGAGCTGGGGTCGGTTCGGAGATGCTGCGCGAGAGCATCTGGGGCTTCTCGCCCAGGAGGACATCGATACCCTGGTATTGGCCTGCACACATTTCCCGTTGGTCAGCCACTTGATAGCGGAGACCATGGGGCCGGGTGTGGAGATCATCTCGAGTGCTGAGGAGACGGCGCGCGATGTGCGCGAAGCGCTCGAGCGGCGTGGGTGGCTCGCGCCGGAGGACCAGGACGTGACGCATCGGTTCGCGACGACGGCCGATGATGTGGATGAGTTCTCGCGGGTGGGGGAGCGCGTGTTCGGGCGCCCCATCTCCGGGATCGATCATGTGGAACTGTGACGGGAGCGTGCTCCCGAGAGGAGTTGTGATCCATGAGGACGGATGGACGAGCTGCTGATGCTCTGAGGAACGTGACGATGGAGCGCGACGTGATGAAGAACGCGCTCGGGTCGTGTTACGTGAAGTTCGGGGACACGCACGTGCTGTGCGCCGCCACGATCGAGGAGCGCGTGGCGCTCTGGCGTCGCAACAGCGGCAAGGGCTGGGTGACGGCCGAGTACTCCATGTTGCCGGCTGCCACGTCCAAGCGCACCTCGCGTGAGACGAACGGCCTCAAGGGTCGCACGCAGGAGATCCAACGGCTCATCGGGCGAAGTCTCAGAACCGTGGTGGACATGAAGGCCATGGGGGAGATCACACTCACGGTGGACTGCGACGTCATCCAAGCGGATGGCGGTACCCGCACGGCAGCTATCACCGGTGCGTGGGTGGCCATTCACGATGCTCTCATGACCTGGGTGGACGCTGCTAAGATCCCACGTCTGCCGATCCGGGATCAGGTAGCCGCGATCTCCGTAGGCATGGTGGATGGCGCCATGTTGTTGGACCTCGATTACTCGGAGGATTCCCGCGCGGAAGTGGACATGAACATCGTCATGAACGGATCGGGCGAGTTCATAGAGGTCCAAGGCACGGGTGAGCAGACTCCGTTCTCACGCGATCGTCTGAACGCCCTTCTGGATATGGGTGCTCAGGGTATCGAGGAGCTGCTCGCGGCGCAGCGGAAGGCCATCGGTGAGGACGATGAGTGAGCGGACCCGCGAGCGTAGGGTCTACATAGCCTCCGGTAACCAACACAAAGTGGATGAGATAGCGGAGATCCTCTCCGATGTGGTCGGCGCACAGATGTGGGGCATCAACGCTCTCGGCTACGAGCCACCGGAGGAGAACGGCGAGACCTTCGAGGAGAACGCACTCATCAAGGCCCGCCATCTGTGGAGTGTCGGCCTGGGTGCCACGATCGCGGATGACTCCGGTTTGGAGATCGACGCCCTGGACGGAGCACCCGGCGTCCATTCGGCCCGCTACGCAGGGGATCACGACGACGAGGCGAACAACGCGCTCGTGCTGGAGCGCCTCGCTGATGTACCCGATGAGCAGCGTACCGCCCGATTCGTGAGCGCCATCGCGTTCGTGGACGAAGCGGGGACCGAGAAGGTCGTCCGCGGAACGGTGGAAGGGCGCATCGCCCATGCCCCGCGCGGCGAGAACGGTTTCGGCTACGACCCGATCTTCCTGCCGGACGAGACACCCGGGAGGACCATGGCCGAGCTCACGCCGGGCGAGAAGAACGCGATCTCACACCGCGGCAACGCCCTGGCCGAGATGAGAACCGAGATCGAGCGGTCCCGCGAGGTCTAGCGCGGCATCAACTCATCGGTATCCAGGATGATGGTGAACGGCCCGTCGTTCTCGATCGAAACCGTCATGTACGCCCCGAAGACACCGCTCTGCACCGGTATCGACGACCGCTTCGCATGCTCGACGAAAGCGTCGTAGGTGGATTCCGCATGGTCGGGTGCAGCGGCTTTCATGAAGGAGGGGCGATTACCCTTCTTGCAGTCAGCGTAGAGCGTGAACTGGCTGACTATGATCACGGAGCCGTCGACTGCTGCGAGGTCTGCGCCCGTCTTACCT
Organism: uncultured Coriobacteriales bacterium; assembly: GCA_964448475.1. Lineage (GTDB taxonomy): Bacteria > Actinomycetota > Coriobacteriia > Coriobacteriales > CAYVBA01 > CAYVBA01. The sequence continues at coordinate 497 of CAYVBA010000046.1, read as the reverse complement.
TCGGAATCCTCGAAGATGCGGAGTTTCTCGATCTTGGACCAGATCTTCTCGATCTCCTCAAAGCCATCGGAGTGTTCTATTCCCAAGAGGATGACGAAGCCTTTACCTATGCTTGCTCTGACCTCACCGTCTATGGTCACCGAACCACTGTTCACACGTTGCACGACTGCGCGCATACCACTCCTTCCCGTAGTGACCTTCCATGGTATCGTGAGTGACCTAGGTATGGCGGCATAGCTTTCCTGCTGGTACAGGACGTGTGTTAATCTCGCGTACCCAGCTTGCACATCAGGATGCCTTCCGTCATAATCACTTAGCTGTTGAACATGGTGGGTGTAGCTCAGTTGGTAGAGCGCCGGACTGTGGCTCCGAAGGTCGCGGGTTCGAGCCCCGTCATCCACCCCAGCTTCAATGGACCGTTAGCTCAGCTGGCAGAGCAGGTGACTCTTAATCACAAGGTCCGGGGTTCGATCCCCCGACGGTCCACCATAGAACAC
>CAYVBA010000045.1:0-9247 GCA_964448475.1 uncultured Coriobacteriales bacterium | reverse complement strand
GTGGGTGAGTGGCTGGGGCGGGAGGAGTCGAACCCCCACTAACGGGACCAAAACCCGCTGTCCTACCATTAGACGACGCCCCAAAGCACCTGTGTCGCGGAGTGGGTCTGTAAGCCGGATTCTGTCGCGGACGACCATTTATCTCGAGCTGATGTCACCATCAGCCTCCAGCAGGTAACCCGGATGCGGATCGGGCCGATCCATAGCATCCCTATTCACCTTTGCTCCGGATGGGGTTTGCCAAGCCACACAGTTGCCCGTGTGCTGGTGCGCTCTTACCGCACCTTTTCAGCTTTTCCGCTCCGAGGAGAGGAGTTTCCTTTTCTGTGGCACTTTCCGTCGGGTCACCCCGCCCAGCCGTTAGCTGGCATCCTGCCCTGTGGAGTCCGGACTTTCCTCATGCGTGAGCACGCGGTCATCCGACCCACTCCGGAGACGGATTGTACCACGTGATCCTGACTTTGCCACCATCGGGCGAGAAGAACGGGTGTTCGTCCCGATTACTGCCGCTCTGCAGCTTGTGTGCTATATTTCAACTCTACAATCATTCCATGGAAACCGAATTCGACGATACGAGGAGCGACGATGCACGATATTGGTTCGAGCCTTCCGCTTTGGAGTGTCATACCGTTCGTAGGTATGCTCCTCTCCATCGCAATCCTTCCCCTCACCAAACCTCATTGGTGGGAGGAGAACATGCTCAAAGTGGCCCTCGGCTGGGCTCTTCTGTTCCTCGTACCGTTCGGTATCGCTTTCGGTGCTGAGGCTCTCGCGTTCAACATGATCGAAGCGGTAATAGTGGACTATATCCCCTTCATCGTGCTGTTGTTCGGACTCTTCGTTGTCGCGGGCGGCATCGTGATCAAAGGCACGCTCGTCGGTACCACGAAGCTCAACGTGATCCTGCTCGCCATCGGTACCGTCATCGCCAGCTGGGTGGGTACGACCGGAGCAGCCATGCTCCTCATCCGTCCGCTGCTCCGTGCCAACAGATGGCGTGAGCATAAAGCGCACATCGTTATCTTCTTCATCTTCATGGTAGCCAACATAGGCGGAAGCCTCACTCCTGTGGGTGACCCACCACTGTTCCTGGGCTTCCTGCGCGGAGTTCCGTTCTTCTGGACTATGAAGCTCCTGCCTGAGCTCCTATTCAACGCTGTCATCCTGATCATCGTCTTCACGCTCCTGGATCGTCACTTCGTGAAGAAGGAGCTCGCGCTCAACAACACTCCCGATGAGATGAGGAAAGGGGAGACCCAACCCATCCGTATCGAAGGCGGTTTCAACTTCATCTTCCTCGCCATGATCGTTGGATCCGTCATCCTGAACGGTGTCATCCCGCAGATGGATGCTTTCATCGATCCTGCTACGGGCATGGTCTACGGCATCACGCTTATGGATGAGATCCATATCGGTATCAACTACTTCGTACAGATCATCATCATCCTGGTGGCAGCAGCGCTCTCCTGGAAGTTCACGCGTGAGTCCACCCGTGATCTGAACGGGTTCTCGTTCGCGCCCATCGCCGAAGTTGCCAAGATCTTCATCGGTATCTTCCTCACCATGATCCCGGCACTTGCGCTCCTGAAGGCACACGGTGCCGAGCTCGGGCTGAGCGAACCCTGGCAGTTCTTCTGGGCCACCGGTCTGCTCTCGTCCTTCCTGGACAACGCTCCCACTTACCTCGTCTTCATGACGACGGCAGGCTCACTCGGCGCGACCGAAGGTCTCGTCACCGCAGTGGGTACCATCCAGGAGCCCATCCTGTTGGCCATCTCTGCTGGTGCCGTCTTCATGGGTGCTAACACCTACATCGGTAACGCGCCCAACTTCATGGTGAAGTCCATCGCTGAGGAGAACGAGGTCAAGATGCCCAGTTTCTTCGGGTACATGGCCTGGTCAGGTGCTATCCTCATCCCCCTCTTCATCATCGACACCATCATCTTCTACTTGTAGCGCAAGCTCGTTCAAGGATCACAGATACGACGAAGGGCCATCCGAATCGGATGGCCCTTCGCATCTCCACTCACGCTTGTGACGATGCAGATGATCACTCATCCACGATGAAGGTGGGCAGATTGATGCTCTCGGTATGTGAGGTGATGGTTGCCTTCGATCCTGCGCGCGAGAAGATTCCGCCGAACTCCCCATCGAAGACGTAGAGCCCTACGAGGTTGTCCACCGTGGTGGTCTCAAGCGGATCGAGGTCCTCATCCATCGTGCCGTCCGTGACACCTGGGAGGAGCACTTCGGATCGGTAAGGCGTCACGTACTCCTGGATCACGTGGCCTTCGGCAGGGGCCAGCTCAGCTATCAAGCGAGCCCATTCCTCGGGGTCAGCGTGATCGATACCCGCCATGACTCCGGTTCCACCGTAGCCCTCACGCGGCTTGATGATCCACGCGGTGGGATCCTCGAGGAACGGTGCAGGGTCGAGGTCGGCGTCCAGTACGTATGTCTTCGGAGTGTGCGCCGAGATGAACTCCCGCTCCTCATCGGTAAGGAAGGCCGCACTCGCATCTGAATCCAAGATGGTGAGGAAGTCCTTGACGGCTGCAGGCCAGGTGCGGAACGAGCCGATCAGCGTCACGTTACCATCACGAGCAGCAGCGACCATGGCGTCAGCACCAGCTCCGCCCTTCTCGACCATCTCAGAGGTGACAGCACGCCTCCAGATGACGTCGATACGACTGCCTTCGGCATCCTTCAGGTGTCCGTTCTCGTAGACGAGGTCGCGGATGTCAACGACGTAGGCTTTGACGCCGTGCTCCTCGAAGGTCTCGCGGTACAGGTTCGCATCACCCATCATGATGCTCTCGAGATAGTCCACGATCGCCACGGTGGGCCGTTCAACGGCGTTCTCCGACGACTCGTAGACGTCCAAGAATGCCTCCACCCATGCATCGTGCAGCGGGTACTCGGAGATCTCGTGCTGCTCGGCGAAGCGCCGCAGTGTCTCAGTGCGCGCGAGCGCAGCGTTCGCCTCCGTGATGAACGTCATGCCGCTCGAACCGTCCGTGTTGAACTCGCAGAACTTGAAGTCCCCAGTTCTCTCGTCATAGAAGATGTCCACGCGCGCCAGCGGTATCAGTCGCTCGTATCCGGGATCGAGCAGGATAAGCTCCTCGAGCTCTGCATCGAAGTCGAACAGCGCGCGATACTCGGGACTCGCGAGGTAGTGGGCGGTGGCCTTCTCCATGATGCGGTGGGTGGTTTCGGCGATATGAGCGAACTCCGCTGTGGTTCGCGCTGTGTAGAGCTTGGGCGAGAAGGACCAGGGCACCGCCTTGCCGTTGCGGATCGCGTAGCCATCATCCATGGCGGCTTGGGCGTCGAGCCTTCCGTCAATGTCACCGTCCAGCTCCCGAACGATCGAGAGGTACTCCTCATCCAGATCGGCCTCGGTGACCGAAGCACGATCCATCTCCTCGAGCGCCATCTCACGGAGCGTGGTGCGCGCATGGATGAGCTCGGCCAACGGATCCAGATAGCGGCGATCATCCGCGTCGAGGGCATCTGCCGCGAGCACGAGCAGCTTATCCAGTAGCTCACCAGCTTCCTGCCCGTACACGATCGCGTCGTAGCCGTCCGCCATGAGGGCGGTGCGCGCATCCACCACGTCCCGCTCGGTTATCTCACCGATCACGTCCAGTGCCACGCAGCAGGTCTCCTTCTGGTTGAAGAGGCCTTTGATGAGGGCGAGAAGACCCAGCGCATATGAGGGCGGGATGGAGTCGGCGTCGCGGATCTCGATGAACCGCTTGATGCGCACGTCGGGGAAGACCATGGAGAAGAGGTGTTCGATCTGAGCGCGTGATACGGGTTTATCGGCGATGATGTCACCCATGAGCCGGGATCCTGTGGAGCTCGTCACGCCCGCCTCGTCCAGACAGAGGATGGGTGGAACCGAAAGCAGCCAATCCACGTAGCGCTCGAACCCGAACCCCTCGTCGAACGTCCCTGGTACGATGCCACAGCGCACTGCATCCGTATCCCGCCAGATGTGCGACCTGATCATGCGGCGACGATTGATCTCTCCCTGGTATACGGGGGAGTTGTCCGTGACGAGGGCGATGAGCGGACCGAGCGCCACTGCCAGACGATATCGCCGCACCGCATTGCGCTGTGAGCTGTAATCGATCGAGACCTGCGTGGATGCCGTCCCCCGCATCATCTCTATCCCGCATTGACCGGTCGATTTGAAATGCGCATCCATAAGATGGTAGCGCTGCTTGTCTATGATCGGCATCTCTCGAGCAGCCCGTGCGGGGTTGTAGCCCGCCGTCACGAGCGCGTAATCCACACCGAGATCCTCGATCGTCGCGGCTACCGCGTCGCGGAACACGAGGTATGCATCCTCGATGAGCTCTATATCCATCACAGGACCGAGGGACACCTCGAACTGACTGGCCGGCTCGAGTGTGATGGTGAACCCCACCCCACCGATCGATCCGGCCACTCCCATCAGATTCCCATCCACCATCAGCGGCTCACCGAGCCGTTCCACGAGCTGCTCCAGGATAGCCCGGACGCCGTTCTCCTGTTCGTACGTGACGGGCTCGCCCTTCTCGTCGATGATGAAGTGCTCGAGCTCCAGACCGAGCTTGAAATCCTCGGGCCGTTTCGACCCTCCTTCGATGTACTCGATCATCGCGGCGCGGTTGGTTTCGAAGTGCTCAGCGGACATATGCTCTCCTCGACGGCATGGATACGAGGCTTGTACCCGCGTCCCGGAAAGTCGAGCACCGGACTTCCGCACGTGAATAAAAGGTTAATTAGCTCACGGATGGCTCTGTGACAGATCATAGGGAGCGTATCGTGAAGAAGATAGGATCATCGAGGAGGGAGATGGGATGACTCAGAGCGAGAAGGACGTGCGGATCTCCACTAGAGGACGTGGTTTCCTGCATGTACTCCTCATCCTGACTGCGCTCATCATCGTCGTCGTGGTAGGGCTGGCCGTCTACATCGGAGACCAGGTCTACACCGGGATCACCACCATCTCGCGGGAAGGCACGGTGAAGGAGGATCCCTCGGCGCTCCTGGAGCGCGCATATGGTTTCGATGATCAAGCGTTTATCGCACGCTATGCACCTGACACCGGGACGGTGGACGCACGGAGTGGCGGGCACGTCATAGCGATCGAGCACATCCGGACACGCGAACCCGATCCGCACGGAGCCGTCGTACTGGTCCACCCGCTGGGCGGCACGAAGGAGACCATGCATCCCGTCGCGGAGATCTTCCTCGAAGGCGGATGGGATGTGTACACACTCGATCAGAGGGGCGTGGGTGGGACCACTTCCGAGGTGTCCACGAACGGTGTGCTCGAGGCCATCGACCTCGCTGATGTGGTCTTGCATGCACGGGAGAACGGATACGGGACGGTCGGGGTGTGGGGTTCGTCATTCGGAGGCCTGACGGTGGGAGTCTACTCCGCATCGGAGGAAGCCACCGAGATATGCGACTTCGCCATCCTGGATTGCCCCGCCGTCAGCGCGCGGGACACCATGAAGAGCTTCATGAGCGGGATGGATCTGGGCGGGATGCCGCTCGATCCGCTCGTCGCTCTAGGTGACATCCACCTCCGTATCAGACAAGGTGCCTCGTTGGACGATGCCGAGCTGCCCGAAGTCATGAAGAAGACCCGCATCCCGGTGCTGTTCGCGTACACGGAAGCGGACGAGCTCTTCTCGCCCGAGGACATCACACGTACGTACGAGGCGACGGGATCGCAGCGCAAGGAGATCGAGGGCTGGAAGAACGCCGAGCACGCGGAGATATTCCTGGCCGATCCTGCCGGATACGCGGAGACCATGCTGGAGTTCGCGGGCGGCGTCTAGTCGAGCGAGCAGCCCTGGCAGACGCTCGGAGCGACGGCGAGACCGCCCTTGGCGGTCTCGCGCAGCGTGGAAGGCATGGCTCGGCCGACGTCGTACATCGCTTGAACCACTTCGTCGAAGGGGACGACCGACGTCACACCCGCGAGGGCGAGTTGCGCTGAGGTGATAGCGTTCGTCGCGGCTCCCGCATTGCGCGTCTGACACGGGGACTCCACGAGGCCTCTGATGGGATCGCAGACCAGGCCCAGCATGTTCGCCATGGCGAGAGACGCTGCGTGCAACGCTTGGTCAGGAGTACCGCCGAGCATCTCCACCAGTCCGGCTGCAGCCATGGCGGAAGCGCTTCCCGTCTCGGCTTGGCAGCCACCGCGCGCACCCGAGACGAACGCGTTCGTAGCGATGAGATACCCCACCGCACAGCAGGTGAAGAGGGCTTCCAGGATGGCCTCGTCCTCGATGTCGCGTGTGTCGGCGACACCGAGTATCGCCCCGGGTACCACGCCGGAGGCTCCGGCGGTGGGAGAGGCAACGATAAGGCCCATGGTAGCCGAACGTTCGAGCGTGGCCATGGCATAGGAGATAGCACGGGTGATGGCTTCTCCGGCGATCTCCAGATCGGTTCCGCGACTCATGAAGACAGCCTGCGCTTCTCCGCCTATGAGGCCGCCCATGGAGCGCTGGGGATCGTAGATGGGGGCCATGGTTTCCTCGCGCATGACCTCGAGCACACGCTTCATACGTTGAGCGGTGATCTCCGTATCCGTGAGCTGTTCTTCACGGCGACGCATGAGCGCACCGATACTCAAGTCGAACTCCTGGCAACGCTCGAGGAGCTGATTGCCGCTCGTGAAGTTGACGTCCACCGTGATGCCGGGCAGAACGGGTGTGGAGCCAGGGACTTCCACGGCCGTCGCTTGCAGCACGTTGGCCACGGAGCGGATCTCCTCGATGGATTCTGCGGATGGGATCTCGTCGGTCTCGAAGATGGTGTAGGCCTTCTCGCCTCGCGTCGTACGATACGAGCGCATGAACGCTATGTTCACGTCGTGCTCCCCCAGCGTGCTGGCCAGTGCTCCAAGAACTCCGGGGACATCGCGATGGATCACGAAGAGCGAGTTGTAGTCACCTGCCATATCCACATCCACGCCGTCGATCCTGCTGATGACCACTTGGCCACCGCCCATGGATTCACCGTGGATGCTCATGGAATGCCCGGCGTCGGTGGTGATGTTCATGTCCACCGAGTTGGGTGCGAGGCCCTCGCCGTGATCGGATGGTGTGAAGCGATAGGACAGACCGCGCTCGTCAGCGATGCGGAACGCATCGCGGATGCTCGGGTCATCCGGTCCGTGTCCCATGATGCCGGCGAGGAGCGCGCGATCGGTTCCATGGCCTTCGTACGTGGACGCGAAGGAGTTGTAGAGCACGAACTCCACATCCACGATCTCACCTTCAACGAGCGATCGAGCAAGCTGTGCTAACCGAGCTGCCCCCGCCGTATGCGAGCTGGACGGACCGATCATTATGGGTCCCAGGATCTCGAACGCGCTCAGAAATGACATGCATCCTCCTCATCAACCGCCGTACAAGCAGCGAATGGTGCGAACTCAGGCTCGGAGACGCTCACCTCTTGATGCCCACGATACAGCTCCTCAAGCTCACTCAGCAGTTCGGACTCGCGGCCGGTGATCATGCGGGCCGTGACCAGGACGTCATCTGTGTACACGGAGTCCTCGATACGTGCATCATAGCGGGCGAGAAGCCCGGTCAGCGCGTCGTACGACGGATAATCACTTCGGATGCGGATCGTCACGACCTGCTCCATGCTCATGATGCGGGCGGTATCGAGTGCTGCGTGTGTGGCTTGTGAGTACGCGCGGACGAGACCGCCTGTTCCCAGAAGCACACCTCCGAAATAGCGTGTCACGACAGCCACGATGTCCTGGAGTTCGGCTCCCTCCAGGACCGAGAGGATGGGAAGCCCTGCCGTCCGGGCCGGTTCTCCGTCATCCGAGTAACGCACACGGTTATCAGCGCGCAAGCGGTAGGCGTAACAGTTGTGTCGCGCCGTACGATGCTCGGCCTTGATGGAATCGATGAGGGAGACCGCTTGCTCATCGGTTTCCACGTGCGCGAGCGTGCAGATGAAGCGAGAGCGCTTCTCCACGATCTCAGCGACGGCGGTGCCTTCTATGGTCGAGTACGTCTCCATGCGTCTGAGTATCAGGCATCGGACGAGGGTGTGTCGAGTGCGCGAAGTGATGTGGAGCGGAGCACGACGATCGTCGATGCGGATCCTGTCACATCTGTCAGGTACCAGACGAGGGCGAGCTGGAGGACGGCCGAAGTGAACCGCGAAATAGCCTGCCCGGTCCAAAGCAGATAGAAGTTAGGACGCCAATCCTTCTCTATCTGTAGGTCGCTCATTCGCGTGAGAGCTCAAGCGCATGCCTCAGGCGTGCGAGACTCTGCTCGCGTCCCAGAAGCTCCATGGACTCTGAAAGCGGGGGAGAGACTTGGCTTCCGCAGATGCCTACCCGGATGGCCTGGAAAAGCGCGCGCTTCTTCACGTCGAGTTCAGTCACCAGTGCCTCGAGTGCCTCATCCATAGCTGCTGGCTCCCATACTTCGAGATCGGAGAGCGTGACGATGACCGCCTCGAGGATATCCGGGATACCTTCCTTACGGAGGTTCTTGTTGACGGAAGCCTCATCGTATTCGAGGTCATCATCTACGAACAGGAACGCGACCTTCTCCGGGATCTCCGTGATCAGCTTCACGCGCGGCTGGATGAGAGGAGCGAGCTTCTCGAGCCAATCCCGATCGGGGGTATCCCCGTTCTTCTCGCCCACGAAGCCGGCATCCACGAGTGCGGGGAGCAGTGCGCGATCCACGAATTCAGCTACGGTCATGTGAGCGAGGTACTCGCCGTTCATCCATTCGAGCTTCGTCTCGTCGAAGATGGCGGGATTCTTGCTGATGCGATCGAGCGAGAAGTTTCTCTTGAGGGTCTCAGCGGAGATGATGGTGGTCTCGCCGTCGAGGGACCAGCCCAGGAGGCTCAGGTAGTTGAGCATGGCCTCGGGCAGGTATCCTTCGTCGCGGAACTGCTCGACGCTGGTAGCACCATGGCGCTTGGAGAGGCGCTTCCCATCCGCGCCCAGGATCATGGAGGGATGCGCGAACATCGGCACCGGGTAGCCGAGAGCCTCGTACACGAGAACCTGCCGCGGGGTGTTGGAGTAGTGGTCATCACCACGGATGACGTGTGTGATACCCATGAGAGCGTCGTCGACCACGGTGGCGAAGTTATAGGTGGGAGTTCCATCTGAGCGCAGGATGACGAGGTCATCCAGTTCCTTGGAGTCGAAGGTGGCCTTTCCGTGGATGGCGTCCTCGAACTC
>CAYVBA010000044.1:5551-9485 GCA_964448475.1 uncultured Coriobacteriales bacterium | reverse complement strand
GCTCGTATTCTGCCGTACACGCCACCGCGTGGACTCCGTCGCCAAACGACTGAGCAAGCGGGGCATCAGCGCAGGCATCATGCACGCTGACCGCCAACAACGCCAGCGCGAACGTGCCCTCAAGGATTTCAGAGATGGTAAGCTGACGGTACTCGCAGCTACTGACGTCATGTCGCGCGGCATCGACGTGGATGAGATAGATCTGGTCGTGAACTTCGACGTCCCCATGGATCCCGAGGATTACGTGCACCGCATAGGCCGCACGGGTCGTGCCGGCGAAACGGGCCTCGCCTTCACCTTCGTAGGCCCCGATGAGGTCAGCCGCCTCCGCGAGATCGAGTACTTTACTAGCCAGATCATCCCACCATACGAAGTTGAGGGTTTCAAGTTCGACGAAGGCCGCATAGTTCCTAACCCCGATCGCTCATCGAAGAAGCCCAAGCGCTCCATGTACCGCGGCAGTCGCAGAGGCGGGCCTCTGAGCGGCGGGCGTCACGGCCGTTTCCGCTGATCCCTCAAGCCCCTGAAGAAGTCACTGAGCAGCGTTCCGCATTCCTGGGCGAGAAGCCCGGGAGTGCACTCGAACGTATGGTTGAGCCGCTCATCATCCGAAAGGTCATAAAGCGTGCCCAGCGCTCCCCCTTTCGGATCCGAAGCTCCGTATACACAACGATCGATCCGAGCATTGACCATGAGACCGGCGCACATGGCGCACGGCTCGAGCGTCACGTAGACCGTGCACCCTGAGAGCCTCCAGCGACCGAGTTTCTTGCTCGCCTGCTTCATGGCGAGGAACTCCGCATGAGCTGAGGGGTCAGCATCGATCTCGCGACGGTTGAAGCCGCGTCCCACGATCTCACCCTCATACACAACCACAGCACCTATGGGTACCTCGCCGAGCGATCCAGCCTCACGGGCCAGAGCGAGAGCCTCGCGCATCAAGCGCTCGTCCTTCTCGCCCGGATTCTCATGCTCGGTCATGGTAGAACTCCTCGATCATCGGAGGTGGAGGGGCACGTATCCCAAGAGTAGCGGATATGCGGCTATGGTATTATGCATCGATCCGGAGGGGTGGCAGAGCGGTTGAATGCGGCGGTCTTGAAAACCGTTGAAGGGCGACCTTCCGTGGGTTCGAATCCCACCCCCTCCGCCACCAGGCATCTCGATCCCATTTAACAACTTCATACGTATGGGTCTCAGGCTCGCTTGGGTACAGTTATCAGTACTGTCGACTCGAGCAATGGGAGTATCCATGGTCTATGTGATTATCGGTTTGCTCATCCTGGTCGTGGCCCTCGTCGTGATCGTCGTTGGCTACTACAACAACTTCATCAACCTCCGGAACAGGGTCACGAACGCATGGGCTCAGATCGACGTGCAGCTGAAGCGTAGGGCTGACCTGATTCCCAACCTGGTGGAGACCGTCAAGGGTTACGCGGGCCATGAGTCACGGACACTGACCAACGTGGTAGCAGCTCGTCAAGCCGTTGTGGATGCGAAGACTCCTGAGCAGAGTGCTGAAGCGGAAAACATGCTCTCTGGTGCGCTGCGTCAGATCTTCGCGCTTGCCGAGGCCTATCCTGACCTGAAGGCGAACCAGAACTTCATGCAGCTCCAGGGTCAGCTGGAGGAGACCGAGAACAAGATCTCCTACATGCGCCAGAGCTACAACGATGTGGTCATGATGTACAACACGGCCATCAGCCAGTTCCCGGGCGTCATCGTTGCCAACCTCACCAACTTCAAGGAAGCTCAGTCATTCGAGACCGCAGGCGCCGATCGCGAGACTCCGGCTGTGGATTTCTCGGGGCTTCAGGCGTAGGAGGGTCGATCGCCGTGTTTCGGATGTACACCGCATCCGCGATTTACGGTATGATGACACACCTGCGGAGAGCTGACCGAGAGGCCGAAGGTGCTCGCCTGCTAAGCGAGTAAGGGACGCAAATCCCTTCCAGGGTTCAAATCCCTGGCTCTCCGCCAGTTCTACCTCATCGTTGACTTTGTTCGAGGGTAATGCGAATATATGTCAGCTATACGCGGCGTTACCTCAGCTGGATAGAGGGTCTGACTACGAATCAGAACGTCAGGGGTTCGAATCCCTTACGCCGCACCATAGGAATCGCAGGCCGGGGGCTCATGCTTCCGGCCTTTCCTTTTCTCGCAGCGTCTCGCGCCGCCCATACCCCATTTCTTCTCGCCCACATATGGCTGGCCTCTAGGTCCGCGTATCTCCGGAAGGCGTCGGGTACGTACCGATGACCCATCGACCCCGGTTTTCAGCAGAAGGCGACGCATCTTATCATTGGGAAAGGAGCGTGAGACGAACTTGAGCCACCAGATCACCGCGCTCGTCGCGGAAGCGAGATCCGATCTCGGAGCAGCGGATGCCCTGACACGGGATTATCTGCCGTTCATCAAGTCCGAGGTGTCCAAGTTCACCGGCCGCTCCGTCAGTGAGCGAGATGATGAGGTCAGCATAGCCATGCTTGCGTTCCATGAAGCCATAACCACATATGACGAGAAGCGCGGGGCGTTCATCCCTTTCGCGGCGCTCATCATGCGGAACCGTCTCATCGATAACGTGCGGCATGCCTCGAGGCAGGTCGATACGGTGTCATTGCAGGCGCCCGTGCGCTCGGAGCTTTCGGATGAGACCATGACGATCGAAGACTACGTTGCCAGTCCTGATGATCATGCTGGTGAGTACGAAACCCGCGAGGCCACGCGTCAAGAGATCGAGGAGTTGCAGCGGCAATTAGCGGAGTTCGAAGTCTCGTTCGCCGATGTAGCGGATAATTCGCCCTCACAGGCGCGAACGCTGGCCGCGTGCAGGGAAGTCCTCGAGTACGCACTCTCGCAGCCCGAACTGCTGGAGGAGTTCCATCGCACCAAGAAGCTCCCTATGAGCAAGCTCTCGAGCGGGAGTGGTGTAAGCAAGAAGACGATGGAGCGTCACCGCAAGTACCTGGTGGCACTGCTCTGTATCTGGTCCAACGGCTACGAGATCATCCGCGGCCATCTGTACCACGTCCTGAAGAGGGGTGAGACCGCATGAGATACATGGTGATGGAGGTCTACCCCACCATAGTCATCCTCCTGGATGAGGATGGGCGCTGGTACAAGGCGGCTAACCGGGACTACGAAGTTGGCCAGAGCGTCTTCGATCCGATCCTTATGCCTGAAGATACGGTGATCGAGAGAACCGACCGCTCTGCTTGGATCAGGCCGCTCCGTAGAGCTACGGCGGCACTCGGTGCGATCGCGGCTGTGCTCGTGTTCTTCGTGGTGTTCCAGATAGCCACGTTCAACACGGTGCTCTCATCCTCAATTTATATGAGCGTCAACCCGCGCGTGGTGCTTCAGCTCAACGAGGACGGCGCCGTCATAGACGCTCACGCTCTGAACCCCGATGGCGAGGAGCTCCTCGACGGATACCCTGCTAAGCGCAGGGATAAGAACCGCGTGATCCGCGATCTGGCTCGACGCGCCAACGATATGGGCTTACTCTCCCAAGGCGATACTCTGACGCTGGATATAGATGCTGACGAGAAGACCTTCGCCGATTACGGCCTGGAATTGCGGGATGAGATCACACCAGTGCTCGAAGGAATGGGTGCCGAACTTCGTATTGTGGACCATAACGCTCCTGTACCGGAGCCCGTGATCGCGGCACCGCCTACTCCGTCACCCCTGGAGACGGCACCCCCCGCTCCGGAACCCGAACCAAAGCTCACTCCGACGCCCGTACCCGCTCCTGTGGTGCCAGCGCCTGCGCCGGCACCGCCCGCTCTTTCTCGCCCCACGCCACCTCCCGTGGTCGATGATGATGACTGGGACGACGACGATGATGATGACTCTGATGATGACAACTCTGATGACTCAGATGATGACTAGGTATTTCTTCGCCTGAGAGAACTTCCTTGGAAATGTTTCC
>CAYVBA010000044.1:0-5451 GCA_964448475.1 uncultured Coriobacteriales bacterium | reverse complement strand
GGATGATTTCGATGACCTGCTCGAGGAGCGCGCGAAGAACAAGGTTCGAGGACTGCAGCTGGACTCCGATGTCATCGTGATCGACGCTGATGACTACGATGATCGCTACCAGCAGGAGAGCTTCATCAACCTGGATCGTGCACAGGAGATCGCACTGGCTATCGCAGGTGTCAACGCGGCTGATGCGAAGTTCGATGATCGTGAGTACGACCTCGATGATGGCCGTGGCATCTATGAGTTTGAGTTCTACGCCAATGGCATCAAATATGAAGCTGAGATCGACGCCAAGACCGGAGCCCTCATCTCCTACGAGCGCGATGTGGATGATGATGACCGTGACGATATGGACGATCGAGACGATCTTGATGACCGTGACGATATGGACGATCGAGATGACCTTGATGACGACGATCGAGTCGTGAAGCCTCAGACTCAGACAGCTCCGGCACCCGTGGCTCCTGCAGCGCCTTCGTACGACGACGATGATGATGACGATAGACCCGTGAGCAAGCCCGCACCTCAGCCATCCTATGATGATGACGACGATGACGATGATGACGACGATGACGATGATGACGACGACTGGGATGACGACGATGACGACGATGACGACGATGACGACGATGACGACTAAGCATCGAAATCAGTGATCATCCAACCTCTCATGGAATGAAAGGCCGCACACTGTGCGGCCTTTCTGCATATCAGCGTTCGTCTTCACATCGTAAGAATCAGGCGCTCGGCTCCGGCTCCTCGAACTCACCGATGGAACGGAACTTGCGATACCGATGGACTAGGGTCTCCTCGAGGCGCTCCTCCGCCAGCTGATCGAGTGACTCCTCGAGGAAGGATGACACCGCTAGGAGCGTGTCCGCTAAGCCCTTCTCGCCCGGGTCACCCTCCGCGATGATCGTATCGACTGCACCGATGCGCAGAGCATCCTTGGCCGTAAGGTTGAGGTGGCGGGCTGCTTCGGGGGCTCGGGAGGAGTCCTTGTAGAGGATCTGCGCGCAACCCTCAGGCGAAACGACCGAGTAGATCGATCGCTCTAGCATGCCCATGCGGTCCACCAGACCGAAAGCGAGCGCGCCACCGCTGCCACCTTCTCCGATGAGGACGGCGATGGTCGAAGTCTTGAGCGATGAGAAGACGAGCAAGGATTCTGCGATCGCACCCCCTTGGTTGTGCTGTTCGGAAGCGAGGTCGCAGTAGGCACCTTGGGTATCGATAAGGGTGATCACGGGTCGGCTGAACCGTTCGGCGAGTTTTGCTGCTCGGATCGCCTTGCGGTAACCCTCGGGTCGCGCGCTACCGAAGTTGCGATGGATGCGATCCTTGGTATCAACACCCTTCTCCTGCGCGATCACGGTCACAGGCGTGCCCTCGAAGAGAGCTATACCTGTGATGATGGCCGGATCATCGTAAGAGATGCGGTCGCCATGCAGCTCGATGAAGTCATCGAAGAGCTCCTCTAGGAAGTAGCGCGCCGTAGGTCTGTCCAGGGAACGTGCCCGTGCTACCACGGAACCGACTGCTTCCGCATCATCAACGTCCGCATGCGTCTCCGGAACCGCTCCAACGGGAGCCATCACCATGATCTGTGCTGCATCCTTGAGGGCACGCCTGCGCTCGCGTCTCCCGAATATCCTACTCATCAACCCCGGGCTGCGCACATGATCTCTGCGGACCACCGGCTTATCGTAGACGGTTCCCGTTTGAGCCTCTCCCCCGTTGCTGGTCGGCATGGAGATGCGCGGATAGCCATGGAGGGCGAGGATGTCGGTCAGCGTCCGCTTCATGTCGTGACGATGCACGATGGCGTCCACTTGGCCGTTCGCCAGTGCGGCTTCCGCAGATTGGAAATCCTCGGGGAGGCGCTCACGTGTAGTTGCCTCTACGACCCGACGACCGGCGAACCCGATGAGCGCCTCTGGTTCGGTCAGGATGATATCCGCCTGTGTAGCGAAGGAGGCAGTGACGCCACCTGTCGTGGGGTCGCAGAGAACGGTGATGTAGAGCATGCCCGCTTCGCTGAGTTGGCCCACGGCCATGCTCGTCTTCGCCATCTGCATGAGGGAGTAGAGACCCTCCTGCATGCGTGCACCGCCCGAGGTGGTGAACATGATGAGCGGCAAACGACTCCTGGCTGCGCGCTCGAGGGCACGCGCGACCTTCTCGCCCACCACCGACCCCATGGAACCCATGATGAAGTTCGGGTCCATGGCGCAGATCGCGGTGCGGATCCCACCGATCGAGGCCTCTCCGCAAACGACGGCCTCCTGTAGTCGGGTGCTCTGGCGAGCGGACTCGAGCTTCTCAGCGTACCCGGGAAACTCGAGAGGGTCGACGGAGCTCAGGTACGGATCCCACTCGGTGAAGGTGAATGGATCGACCGTGAATGCGATGCGATCACGGGCACCCACCCGGGCGTGAAGACCGCAGCTCGGACACACCAACTTGTTGCCGATATAGCGCGCTTGCATGACGTACTGCCTGCAGCGTGGGCAGCGATGGACCTCCTCATGAGGGCGCGCGCCTGGTTCGATGACGATCCACTCATCTGAGGATCTGCTCTCGTGTCTGGCCATGATCACCTCCGCCTGGTGCCGTTCACAGCGCAGTCGAATAGCACGATCCCGGCGTCAACGCATGCGGCACGGAAAGCTTCATCATCGACCCACGGGGTCGAACACATGTGGATCGCATCGGCTTGGGTGAGGCGGGCTATGCTCAGGATCGAGTCTCGGTCGAGCTCCGTGCGGTTCACCTGCACGACCACATCGGCATGAGTGGCCAGGTCGTGGTCGAGGGGACGCTCACAGAGGACGATGGAGGTAACTCCCGTCTCATGGCATTGCTCGAGCACCGTTTCGAGCTCCAACCCCCCATCGAGGATGAGGACACGCTTCGCCCGCTCGGATACGCTGCTGAGCGGGATCACCTTACTGGTCATCCTGATTCACCATCACATATCTCTGGGAGGCTTCTGCTGCTATTGCTCCACCCACGTAGGCCGTTACCTCGGCCGTGGCCAGACGCTTGGAGAGTTTGACGATACGAGCTTCAAGTACGAGGGTATCCCCCGGCTTCACCTGGTTGCGGAATCGCGCTCCATCGATGGAGGCGAACATCCCCAATCTATCGGAAAGATCGGCATCGGTACCGATCGCATAACCAGCCGTCTGCGCGAGTGCTTCCATGATGATGACACCAGGGAGCACGGGATTACCCGGGAAGTGGCCGGCGAAGAGTGGGAGATCGGGGCTCAGGTGGAGCTCACCGCGGGCATACGCACCTGGCTCGAGCGCCACGATGCGGTCCAGCCACAGGAACGGGTCGCGATGCGGGATCACATCCATGACGCCATCACGATCTATGGGCTCGGCCAGATCCGGAACCTCGAAGGTATGTTCGCTCATTGGTCGGCCCACCTCTCGAGCACGATGGCTGTGTTGAAGCCGCCGAATCCCACGGATGTCGAGATGGCAGCCTCGAACTCACCGAGCCTCGCAGCGCGGGGCTCGTGGAGCACGGTCACTCCACACTCGGGATCCATGATGCGGTGGTTGGCGGTTGCGGGAAACACCTGCTCCTCGAGCGCACGAGCCGTACAGATAGCCTCGAGCACACCCGCTGCAGCGAAGGTGTGACCAACCACTGCTTTAGTGGAAGTAACAGGAATGGTGGTCCCGCGCTCCTCGCCCAGAACCGTGCGGAGTGCTTTGGACTCGATGAGGTCATTGAGACCGGTGGACGTACCGTGAGCATTCATGTGGTCGATATCATCGGGCGTGAGGCCTGCGGCTTCGATGGCCACACGCATGGACTCGATGAGACCGGCGGCTGAAGGGTCGGGAGCCGTGATGTGATGCGCATCGTTACCGGCACCATAGCCGGAGATCTCAGCGTAGATGTGAGCTCCACGGGCCAGGGCGCTCTCGAGCTCCTCCAGCACGACGGCACCCGCACCTTGTCCGATCACGAAGCCGGTCCTGCGCTCGTCGAACGGGATGGAGGCTTCCTCCACGTTCTCGGCCTTGGTGAGCGCACCGAGGTTCGCGAATCCGGCTATGCCCAGTCCGATCACGGCCTCCTCGGTCCCGCCCACGATGGCGGCGTCCTGGCGGCCGGTGGCGATCATCCAGTACGCCTCGCCCAGCGAGGACGTACCCGACGCGCACGCCGTGGTGTAGCCCTGGCACACTCCCTTGGCACCGTGCTGGAGCGCCACTTCACCAGCTGCCGAGCTGGAGATCATCATGGGGATGAAGAGCGGATTCACGCGACGGGGCCCGCGATCGAACATCACGCGCGCTTCCTCCTGGATGGTGGTGAGCCCGCCTATTCCGGACGAGAAGGACACGCCGAAACGCTCCGGTGCGATGCCCCACTCCTCGATGCCCGCATCCTCGCACGCTTCGGCAGCGGCCATGAGTGCGAACTGCACGAAGTGCTCGGAACGGCGCACCTTGCGACGATCGAAATGCTCCTCGGGGTCGTAGTCGGGGATCTGCCCACCGAACTTGATGCCCAGCTCCACCGCTTCGGGAAGCGTGAGCTCGGTGATGGCGCAGACACCGTCGCGGGCTTTCTCCCACAGCGGTTCCGCTCCATAACCTGCAGCTGACACAGCCCCTATGCCGGTGATGACCACACGGCGACGTTCGATGGTCCTCATTCGTATCCTCCTCGGGAAGTGCACGTCCTACATGGACATACCACCGTCTACTGAGATCACTTGACCCGTCACGTACGAAGCGTGCGGGGATGCGAGGAACGCCACCATATGGGCGATCTCCTCGGGCTCACCCAGACGGGCGAGCGGGATGGATGCGAGCGCTGCTTCCTTCGCTGCGTCACGCATGGCGTCGGTCATCTCGGTCTTGATGAATCCCGGTGCCACGGAGTTCACGGTGATGCCGCGTGATGCCACCTCGCGTGCTACGGCCTTCGTGAGTCCGATGACGCCTGCCTTGGATGCGGAGTAGTTGGCCTGACCAGGATTGCCCAGCACACCGGATACGGACGAGATGTTCACGATCCGTCCCGACCTCCGCTTCACCATGCCGGGAAGCACCCGCCGCACCGCACGGAACACGGCGCGCAGATTCACGTCGATCACGGCGTCGAAGTCCTCGTCCTTCATGCGCATGGCCAGACCGTCGCGCGTGATGCCCGCGTTGTTCACGAGCACGTTCACGGGTCCGATCGCTTCAGCAGCAGTGAACAGAGCCTCGAGCCCCTCATCCGTCGAAGAGTCGGACTGAACAGCTACGACTTCACGACCGGTCGCTTCCGACACCTCGTACGCCAACTCGGCTGCGGCATCGGCGCTGCGATCGCTCACATGATTGAAGACGACGTCGAATCCGTCGGCCGCGAGTCGGCGCACGATAGCCGCGCCGATCCCCCGCGCGCCTCCGGTCACGACGGCCACGTTCTTCTCGCCCG
>CAYVBA010000043.1:6927-9590 GCA_964448475.1 uncultured Coriobacteriales bacterium | reverse complement strand
TCGAGCATGCGCTCGATGTCCGATTCCTGGATGCCCAGCTCACCGATCGTGCGCGGCATGCCGATCGAGACGAAGAACTCCTGGATCGCATCTATGACGGCGAGGGCGTCCGCGTCATCGTCACCCGTCGGCTCCATCCCGAAGACCTCGCGGCCGAACTGGATGAAGCGAGCGGGATTCTCCTGGTAGACGTAGCGCATCCACGCGGGGAACATGACGGCCAGGCCGGCTCCGTGCGTCACGCGCGTGTCAACGGCGGAAAGCTCATGCTCCATACCGTGCGTGGCCCAGTCCTCGAGGCGGCCGCGGCCGCAGAGTCCGTTATGCGCGAGTGTGCCTGCCCACATGAGCTCGGCGCGCGCGTCGTAGTCCTCGGGGTCCTCCATCACCGTGCGAGCCGCATCCATGATGGCGCGGACCAGCCCGAGCGAGATGTTGTCGGACACGGGAGTGGCGGGACTGGCCGAGAAGAACCGCTCGAAGATGTGCGCGATCATGTCACTGATGCCGGCCGCCGTCTGATACGGCGGGAGCGTCATGGTGAGCTCGGGGTTCATGAACGAGACGCGCGGGCGCAGGCGATCGTCGCCGAAGCCGGTCTTCATGCCGATCTCGTCGTTGGAGATGACGCTCGCAGCCGAGGCTTCCGATCCCGCTGCGGGGATGGTGAGCACCGTTCCGATGGGAAGCACCTCGTGCGTGATCGCCCCTGTTCCGTCGAATACGCACCACACGTCATCATCGCAAGCAGCACCCGCCGCGATGGCCTTGAGCGAGTCGATCACGGATCCGCCGCCCACTGCCAACAGGAAGTCAGGCTCCTCGTCGCGGACGAGCTCGATCCCTTCGCGCACGAGCGTGACCTCGGGGTTCGGGCGCACACCGCCCAGCTCCACGCGCTCGATACCGGCAGCGTCGAGCGACTCCCTCACGCGGTCCAGAAGTCCTGAGCGCACCACGGATCCCTGCCCGTAGTGCAGGAAGACTCTGCGTACGCCGAGCTCCGCGAGTTTCTCGCCCACCTCGGACTCCGCGTCCCTGCCGAAGACGAACTCGGTAGGACTACGCCAGACGAAATCCCTCATGCGATCGTGCCTCCTAAACGGACTCGATGGGTACAGCCTTCGCGGCCCGGGGTTCCTTCACGAAGATGAATGCCACGACGAACGCGGCGATGGTTATGACCGATGATACGGCGAACGCGACGTGGATGCCTGTGAGTGCGGCATCGGGGACGGACGAGAGCGGCTGATCGGGAGCGACTCCCATGGCCGCCACGACCATGAGCAACACGGTGATGTGGAGTGCCGTGCCCAGTGAGCCCGCCACTTGGCGCGCTGTGTTGTTGAGCGAGCTCGCGTGACTCATGACGGTATCCGGGAGCGCATTGAAACCCCAGGTGGAGATAGGCATCATGATGAAGGTGATGCCGGCCATCCGGAACACGTACATGGAGCTGATGAGCCAGAAGGGCCACTCGGGATTCGAGAACATGTACGTCACGGTTCCCACGAGCAGCAGCGCCAGTCCTCCGAGGGCGAGCGGGCGAGCCCCCACCTTGTCGAAGAGCTTGCCCGCCACCGGGTTAAGGAATCCCATGAGGATGGCACCGGGGAGCACGAGCAGTCCCACCTCGAACGGCGTGTAACCCATGACGTCCTGCACGTAGATGGGGATGAGCACCGACCCGGAGATCATGGCCGAGTTGACCACCGTCACCAGGATCACCGACACCGCGAACGACCGGTTCTTGAGCGTTCGCAGATCCAGGAACGGCTGATCCATGCGGAGTTGCCTCGACGTGAACACGGTCAGGATAGCGAGTCCTCCGAAGGCCGACCCGAGCGTCACCGGTGAGGTCCAGCCTTCCGTCCCGGCTATGGAAAGCCCGTACAGCACGAGCGAGAAACCCGCGACGCTCATGATCAGCGACGGTATATCAAGCTTGGGATTCCTGCGTGTACCCACATCCTTCACGTAGATCCACGCACCGAAGGCTGCGATGAAAGCGACGGGCATGAGGATGCGGAAGACCCACTGCCAGCCGAAGTACGTGGTGGCGAATCCTCCCACGGATGGGCCGAGCGCCGGTGCCATGGCTATGACGAGACCTACGTAGCCCATGATCTCGCCGCGTCGCTGCTTGGGGAACGACAGCATGGCCACGTACGTGATGAGCGGCATGAGCACACCCGTGCTCATGGCTTGCAGCACGCGCCCACCCAGGATCACCGGATACGACGTGGCGAACCCGGTGAGAGCGAATCCGATCCCCATGACCACCATGGCTGCTACAAAGAGCGCGCGAGCCGAGAGCTTGTCTATGAGGAATCCCGTCACGGGGATCATCACGCCCGTGACCAGCAGGTACAGCGTGACCATCCACTGGCCACGTGCTGCATCCACACCCAGATCGGAGATGATGGCCGGAAGCGCCGGGACGACCAGCGCCTGGCAGAGCGCTCCGATGAACGCTCCGAACGTCATGATGGCGAGGCCTACGAGCCTGCCCTTATCAACGCCGTCAGGCTGCCCTGGATCGGCAGCCTGCGGATGAGTCGTTTCCTGCTCATGTGTCATGTGCGGTTAGCGCCTCGGTCCTATTCTCTGGGAGGCTGGGGCATGGTGCCCGAGGAGCTCGGTGGATACGGATTCTGCGTAGG
>CAYVBA010000043.1:3529-6827 GCA_964448475.1 uncultured Coriobacteriales bacterium | reverse complement strand
CGCCTGCATCATCTGCGGCTCGCTCAGATACTGCGGGGTGCTGACCACGGTCTTCTCGCGCTCCTTCTTACGCTCGTACGACTTGAACGCCTTCAGCATGGCCATGACCAGCAGCGCTGTAGCCACACCGGTGATGACCGTGTTCAAAGGCGTGGAGCCCGCGCCCTCAGCAGCCGCGAGCGAGTTCATGTACCCACCCGACAGCGCGTTCAGCACGAAGAGCACCGTGTTGTTGACGGCGTGGTAGACGATGGCGGCTTCCAGGCCACCCGTCTTCCACGTGAGCACGACGGCAGCCACCGCGAAGATCACGAGGTCCAGGATGATCCACGGATCGGCGGCACCGTGAAGCGGCACGAAGATGGCCGTCGAGACGATACCACCCACGACCATGGCCACGACGGGACTCGCGATCCACGAACCGATGGACTGGACCATGGCACCACGGAAGACGATCTCCTCGGCCGCGGATTGCAGCGGCGCGAAGATGAGCGAGATCACCAGCAGTACGAGGATGTTGGACTGCGGATCGAACCTGAACTGGTCCGTCAGCACCGAGGTGGCGAGAAGATAGGCTCCCCAGAGCGGGAGGACCACCAGGAGCATCGTGCCCAACAGATCCCAGCGCATGCGACGCTTGACCGACATGATGGATCCCGGTCGCTGCCCGAACGCCACGAACTGCGCCAGGAACGCACAGGGGATCATGATGACGATCGAGAACAGCAGCATGAAGAGGCTCATCGGATTACTGGTATCGAGGAGTATCTCCATCATGAGTTCGGGATCGGTGGTGGTGACACCTTGCGCGACCATGGCGAACCCGACGAACATACCGATGATCGACACGAGGATCAGGAACGAGATCACGAACACGAAGAAGGCTACGAACGGCCTCCACCATCTGTTGCGGGATCCGCGCAACATGGCCGGATACCGCACCGGTTCAGCGGGGTGCACGCGTGCTTGGTGCGATCCTGGCACGGTATCCGGCAGTGTCGCGAGTGGTACGAGTTCCATCAGCGGGTTACCTCCTGGTACGTCTCGGCATCCCGATCGCGCTGCTCATCAGATGATCCGGCCTGCGGGTCAGGTGTCTGGTAGCTGACGATCGTGTCATCACAGATGGATACCCCACCGCACGATGAACAGCTCGGACCACATCCACAACCTTCAGGTTCTATGAAGATCCCTGCGGCTTCCTCGGCCGCTTCGCGTTCGCTCCGCTCGCGGAGGATGCGGGTCTCCGCCTCCTCGAGACGCTCGACTTCGGAGAGCTCGAAGGTGTCGGAATTCCCGGCCTCGAAGTTGGCCTTGGCCACGGCGATCATGAGCTTGATGCGGTTGAGCTGGTTGACTTCTGACGCGCCGGGGTCATAGTCGACCGCAACGATGTTGCTCTCAGGGAACCTGCGTCGAAGCTCCTTGATGACGGCCTTACCCACCACGTGGTTGGGGAGACAGGCGAAGGGCTGGGTGCAGATGATGTTGGGTGCACCGGCGTGGATGAGCTCGACCATCTCGGCCGTGAGGAGCCAGCCCTCTCCCATCGTGTTGCAGAGGGAGATGATGTCCTCGGCCATGTCCGCCAACTCGAAGATGCCGGTGTAACCGTCGAACCGCTCGGACGCCACGAAGGCGTCGTGTGCGGGCTTGCGCATGTACTCGATGTACTTGATGGCGGCCCGGGTAGCCAGACGCTTCTTGAGGGAGCTGCCCAGCTCGTCCTTCTGGTTGGTGGCACCGGAGAGACCGAAGAGGAAGAAGTCGGTGAGTCCGGGAACGACCGCCTCGCACCCTTCGTTCTCTATGACTTCCACGACCTGGTTGTTGGCCGTGGGGTGGAACTTGACCAGGATCTCACCCACAACGCCCACGCGCGGCTTGGTGCCATCGCCCACGAGCGGCAGCGCATCGAAGTCACGGATGCAGTCGGTCACGAGCTTCGTGTACCGCTTGCGGTTCATGTCCGCGAGGCCTTCCTTGAAGAGCTCCATGTGCTTGTCGTAGAGCGCTTGTGCGGAGCCGGGTTCGGCTTCGTACGGACGCACGCGATAGAGGCACTTCATGAGGACGTCACCCATGATCACACCATGGATCGCATCCTTGAGCATGGGCATGGAGACCTTGAAGCCGGGGTTGTCCTCGCCCAGTGAGACCGCCGCCAAGGAGATGACGGGTACGTGCGGCATACCGGCATCCTTCAGCGCCTTACGGATGAGTGCGATGTAGTTGGTCGCACGGCATCCACCACCCGTCTGGGTGATGATGACGGCCGTGCGGTCCATGTCGTACTCCCCGGAGAGTGCGGCCTCCATGATCTGGCCGGTGACCAGGATGGACGGGTAGCAGATGTCGTTGTTGACGTACTTGAGTCCCGCTTCCACCGCCTTGGGGTCATCCGAGGGGAGGACCACCAGGTTGTAGCCGTGATTGCGGAAGATGGGCGCGATGAGGTCGAAGTGGATGGGTGCCATCTGGGGTGCCAGGATGGTGTAGCCTTCCTCCTTCATGTCCTTCGTGAAGCTCACCTTGGGGAAGGCGGCGGACTTGCTCTCACGCTCCACGGGCACGGAGACGGGCGCGTCCTTCTCGCCCACCCCTACTTCACGCTCGAGGCGCTCACGCTGGTCCTTGAGCGCCGCCATAAGCGAGCGGATCCTGATGCGGGCAGCGCCGAGGTTGGAGATCTCATCGATCTTGAGGGCCGTGTAGACCTTGCCGGAGGCCTCGAGGATCTCCTGGACCTGGTCGGTGGTGAGCGCATCGAGACCACAGCCGAAGCTGTTGAGCTGGATGAGATCGAGATCGTTGCGGGTTGTCACATAGCGCGCCGCTGCGTAGAGACGCGAGTGGTACATCCACTGATCCACGACGCGGATGGGGCGCTCGGGTGGCATGAGGTGGCTCACGGAGTCCTCGGTGAGGACGGCGAAGCCGAAACCTTCCACCAACTCGGGGATAGCGTGGTTGATCTCGGGATCGTTGTGGTAAGGACGGCCCGCCAACACGATACCGTGGCCGTCGTTCTGCTCGATCCAGGCCAGAGTCTGCTCGCCGGCAGCACGCATCTCCTCCTTGAACAGCTCATCCTCTGCCCACGCTGCATCTACTGCACGAGAGATCTCAGCCTTCGTGATGTGGTCACCGGACATGCGGCCGCGGCCTTCTGCGACAGCAGCTGCACGCTCGTTCACCATGACGTCATGAAGACGACGCTTGAGCTCCTTCTTATCGTGATACGGCAGGAACGGATTCATGAAGAGGACGTCTGAATCGTGCAGCTCATCCACGTTCA
>CAYVBA010000043.1:0-3429 GCA_964448475.1 uncultured Coriobacteriales bacterium | reverse complement strand
GGTGCGGTCTCAGCAGGCAGCGGCTCGTAATCGAAGAGCCTGCGCTCCTTGTACTTGTAGAGGTTAGGAGCTTCCTGGGCGCCTTCCTCGCGCTGCTTGCCCGCACCCTTCTCGCACCGGTTACCCGTCACGAACCGACGGCCCTCGCCGAACGTGGTGATGGTCAGCAGGCAGTGGTTGGAGCAGCGCTGACAGCGAGCGTTCTTGTGCTTGACCTCGAGCGCCTCGAGCTCCTCCATGGTGAGCAGCGTGGAGCGCTTCTCACGATCGTCCCTATCTCGGGCGAGAAGGGCGGCGCCGTACGCACCCATGTTCCCTGCGATGTCGGGGCGGTAGACGTGCTTGCCCGTGAGCATCTCGAACGCACGCAGGACGGAGTCGTTCAGGAACGTCCCGCCTTGGACGATGACGTGTTCACCGATCTCCTCGGCGTCACGGATCTTGATGACCTTGAACAGCGCGTTCTTCATGACGGAGTAGGACAGCCCGGCGGAGATATCCCCTACTGTCGCGCCTTCCTTCTGCGCTTGCTTGACGCGCGAGTTCATGAAAACGGTGCACCGCGAACCGAGGTCCACGGGTGCCTTGGCGGTGAGCGCCACTTCGGCGAACTCCTGAACCGTCATGCCCATGGAATCGGCGAACGCCTCGAGGAACGAACCGCACCCCGAGGAGCACGCTTCGTTCAACATGATGTGATCGATGACCCCGTCGTGGATGCGCAGGCACTTCATGTCCTGACCACCCACGTCGAGGATGAACTCGACCTCGGGAAGCACCGCACGAGCGCCGCGGAGGTGCGCCACTGTCTCGATCTCACCGGAATCAGCACGCAGACCCGCCAGGAGCAGGCCTTCGCCATAGCCGGTCACGGTGGTGTGACCCAGCTCGCACCCTTCAGGGATGACCGAGTAGAATTCCTCCAGCACCGTGCGCGCCGATCCGAGCACGTCACCGCGGTTCTTCCCGTACACGGTGTGGAACAACTGACCGTCCTCACCCACGAGCGCAGCCTTCATGGTCGTGGAGCCAGCGTCGATACCGATGTACACGCGACCACGGTAGTCGGTGATGTCACCTTTCGGTACGACCTGCTGCTCATGGCGTGCCACGAACTCCTGGTACTCCTCGGGCGTGGCGAAGAGCGGATCGAGCCTCTCGACTTCGGAGCCCTGCGTATCACCGAGCGCATCCAAACGGGCGAGAAGGTCTGAGAACCTCTCACCTTCGTCGACTTCTGCTGCTAGAGCAGCACCTGCAGCCACGAAGAGATGGGCGTTCTCGGGAACGATGGCGTGCTCATCATCCAGCTCGAGCGTGATCTCGAAGCGCTTGCGCAGCTCCGAGAGGTAGTTGAGGGGACCTCCCAGGAACGTCACGTAACCGCGGATGGGGCGGCCGCATGCGAGGCCGGAGATGGTCTGCGTGACCACGGACTGGAAGATGGAAGCGGCTATGTCTTCTCGCCGTGCACCTTCGTTGAGGAGCGGTTGGACGTCCGTCTTGGCGAAGACGCCGCAGCGTGATGCGATGGGGTGGATGATACTGGCATCCTTGGCCATCTCGTTCAGGCCGCCCGCATCCGTGTTGAGGAGCGAGGCCATCTGGTCGATGAAGGCACCCGTACCACCGGCGCACGTACCGTTCATGCGCTGCTCGATGCCGTGGTCGAAGTAGATGATCTTGGCGTCCTCACCACCGAGCTCGATGACCACATCGGTCTGAGGGATGAAGGTCTCGACGGCCGTCTTGGAGGAGATGACCTCCTGGACGAACTCGAGGTCGAGCCAGGTGGAGAGCAGCAGACCGCCGGAGCCGGTGATGGCTATGCTCATGGGGACGTCACCGAACTCCTCGAGGCCTTCCGCGAAGAGCTCGCGCACGGTGGCGCGTACGTCGGTGTTATGACGGCGATAGCAGGAGTGGACGATCTCGTTCTTCTCGTCCAGGACCGCCAGCTTGACGGTGGTCGACCCTACGTCGATTCCGAGCTTGTACGGGCTTGAGGGCATCAGGGCTACTCCTCTTCTGTCGTGTACGAGGGGATGAGGTCGGCGAGGTCGAGGAAGTCCGGAGCGTTCTGTTCGATCGGACGTCCGTAGAGGTCGCCGGGGCGTAGGAACATGATGTGCGTGACGATGCGCGCCATCTCACGCGGGGATTGCACGAGGCCGGTCTCGAGCCAGCGCTGCACGATCCCGAGCTGAGCGGAGATGACGTACTCCACGTAGTAATCGAAGAGCGGACCTACCGCTCGCAAGTCGATGCCATCAAGGAGTCGTCCCGTGAAGCCGTCACGGATAGCCTGCTTCATCTTGATCTGGAAGCTCGGGTCACCTTGAGGCCCGAGTAGGGCCTGCATGTAGAGAGCGTTGGCCCTCACGAACTCAAGGAGCTCGATGGCACCGGGATACGGCTCTCCTCTGCGGAGCGCTTCGTACAGATCATCCAGCGTGGTGCCGCGGACAGCTGCTTGGGTGCGTGCCAGCTCCTCGAGGAGCTCCGCTTCCGAGCTCTCCACCAGGTGCGCGACATCGCGGTAATGGGTGTAGAAGGTGCGGCGTGTGAGGTCGGCGCGGTCGGTGAGAGCGGCTACGGTGAGACCGTCCAGCCCGTTCTCCAGGACCTCTTCCGCCAATGCCTCCACCAGCGCTTTGCGTGAGCGCAGGGTACGGCGATCGGTGCTCTGATGATCTTCCATGGGTTCCTTCCGTGTAGGGACACGGTGAGCATTATTGCACGTGGTGTGTAATTACGGAGCGATTTCCATCGAGATAACGAGAATGCAACAGTCGCCGACTGTGACTCGCAGAACGCCCAGTTGGTTTGTGCTCACATCGTGTAGTGCGAAGAGTGTAGGAGGGGTACAGTAAGCCCTAACTACATCCATCCCGCTCACGATTGGGCGGATACCAATGAGAAAGGAGTCCCATGGCCTCTGATAACAAGGGCATCGTTGGTGAATTCAAGGAGTTCATCAGCCAGGGCAGTGTGTTGGACATGGCAGTAGGTATCATCATAGGCGCCGCGTTCACCGCTATCGTCACGTCCCTGGTGGAGAACATCGTCATGCCCATCATCGGTATCATTATCGGCGGTCTCGACTTCTCCGCTCTAGCCGTTACCGTGGGCAGTGCTGAGATACAATACGGCCTCTTCATACAAGCGGTCATCAACTTCCTACTGATCGCACTCGTGATCTTCCTGCTCGTACGCTCCATCAACAAGCTGCGCAAGCAGGAGCCTGAGGAAGATGCTCCTGAGGAGCCGAGCGAGGACGTGATCCTGCTCCGCGAAATCCGCGACGAGCTCAAGAGGCAGTAATCACCTGACTCACACCCTATGCACGCATACGGAAGGCCACGGATCGATCCGCGGCCTTCCGTCGTTATGCTCGTGATGCGAGCTACTGCGCTCTAGACGGTACCC
>CAYVBA010000042.1:0-9951 GCA_964448475.1 uncultured Coriobacteriales bacterium | reverse complement strand
ATATTCCCAGCTCATAGCTATTGACTTCTAGAGTTAACCACACGAAGCTTATCGGAGTTAGACAAGGTTAACTTCGGAAGGAGAACGGATGTCCACGTTGAGGGAAGCAGCGGTGGGATCCACCGTGAAGGTGGTCCGCGTCGGAGGGGAAGGCGCTCTCAGGCGCCGGATCATGGACATGGGCGTCACGCCCGGGACCCGGATCCATGTGAAAAAGCTCGCCCCTCTCGGTGATCCCATGGAGGTCACGGTCAGAGGGTTCGAGCTCACCATCCGCAAGGCCGATGCCCAGCTCATAGAGATCGCGTAGGTGATGAGCATGAGGATCGCACTCGCAGGAAACCCCAACTCAGGCAAGACCACCCTCTTCAATCGGATCACCGGCTCCACCGAGTACGTGGGTAACTGGCCCGGTGTGACGGTCGAGAAGAAAGAGGGTCGCCTCAAAGGCATGGCCGACGTGGTCGTGACCGATCTCCCCGGCATCTACTCACTCGCACCGTACTCACCCGAGGAGGTCGTCGCTCGCGATCACCTCGTGGAAGATAAGCCCGATGCGATCATCAACATCGTGGACGGCACGAACATCGAGCGTAACCTGAACCTCACCACCCAGCTCCTCGAGCTGGGGATCCCCATGGTCGTGGTCGTCAACATGATGGATGCCGTCGCATCCCGTGGTGATACGCTCGACCTCACCAAGCTGGAGGACGAGCTCGGCGTAACGGTTATCGGCATCTCGGCCCTCAAGGGTACGGGCCTCGAGGAGCTCTCTCGCATCATCTCGACCGGGAAGCTCCACGCCCCGAGACATCACATCACCTTCGACGAGCGCGTGGAATCAGTGCTCTCGACCATCCAGGAGACGGCTCTCGCTGGTATCCCCGCCCCTCTCGCCCGCTGGTACTCCATCAAACTGTTCGAACGTGACCAGAAGCTCCACCTGCCGCGCGCTCTCTCGGATGAGCAGCAGCGCACCATCGAGGCTGCCACTCGCGCTGTGGAGAGCGAGTTCGGAGAGGAAGCCGAGAGCATCGTCACGATCCAGCGCTTCGACGCGATCGAGCGCATCCGTGACGCGGCTATCACGTACGGCTCGCGTGGACCCACGGTGACCGATAGGATCGACTCCGTGGTCACCAACAAGTGGCTCGGCCTGCCTATCTTCGCGATCGTCATGTTCCTCGTGTACTACCTCGCCGTCACGACCGTAGGTGCTTGGGGCACCGACTGGGTGAACGACAACCTCTTCGGTGATGGCTTTTACGTAGGCTCCGGTCAGACCGCGCTGGACGAGGCGACCGAAGCGTACGAGACCGCTGTACAGGTCCTGGAAGCGGGAGCGGGCGGTTCTTACGAAGCGTATGACGATGAGACCGGCGCGAACGAGATCATCGCGGTGACCGAAGCGGATGTCGCCGAAGCTTCCGCTGTGCCCGAACCGGAACCCTCGGACTACGGTATCTGGGTACCGTCCATCCCGAGCTTGATCGGAAGCGGACTCGCGGCGCTGGGTACGTCTCCCGCGCTCGAGAGCCTCGTGCTCGACGGTATCGTCGCAGGTGTGGGTGCTGTCCTCGGCTTCATCCCGCAGATGCTCGTACTGTTCCTGCTGCTGGCCATCCTGGAGCAAGGTGGATACCTCACCCGCGTGGCCTTCGTGCTCGACCGTATCTTCCGCAGGTTCGGCCTCTCCGGTAAGTCGTTCATCCCCATGCTCATCAGCTCCGGTTGCGGTATCCCCGGCGTCATGGCCGCCCGCACCATAGAGAACCCGAGCGACCGCCGCATGACGGTCATGACCACCACGTTCATCCCCTGCAGCGCCAAGCTGCCCGTGATCGCACTGATCGCAGGTGCCGTGTTCGGTGGCGCCTGGTGGGTGGCACCCGTCGCGTACTTCATGGGTGTGGGCTCCGTCCTCGTGAGCGGTATCATCCTCCGTAAGATGCGTGCGTTCGCGAGCGATACCACTCCGTTCCTCATGGAGCTCCCCGAGTACCACATCCCCAATCCCAAGACGGTCCTCTCCAGCATGTGGGAGCGCGCCAGTTCCTTCATCATGAAGGCCGGTACGGTCATCCTGCTCTCCACGATCGTCATCTGGTTCATCTCGAGCTACGGATTCGTGGATGGTGGCTTCGGTGCCGTCGAGCACTCGGATGCATCTCTCCTCGCCGCTGCAGGCGGTATCGTGGCACCGCTCTTCGCACCGCTCGGCTGGGGTGACTGGCAGGCGGTAGGCGCCACGGTGACCGGTCTCATCGCCAAGGAGAACGTGGTCAGCACCTTCGCCATCCTCTACGGTGATGGTGGAAGCTGGTACACGGCCCTCCAGGCTGCGTTCCTCCCCGTCGCCGGTTTCTCGCTCCTCGCATTCAACTTGCTCTGTGCTCCCTGCTTCGCGGCTATTGGAGCCATTCGTCGCGAGATGAACAGCTCCCGCTGGTTCTGGGCGGCCATCGGTTACCAGACGGCCTTCGCGTACGCCATCGCGCTCATCATCTATCAACTCGGTGGACTCGCTGTGGGCGAGACGGTCTTCGGACCCGCCACCATCGCAGCGATCGCGGTACTCGCCGGCTTGCTCTACCTGCTCTTCCGCCCCATGCCCTCATCCGATCGGCAGGCACCCGTCTTCACGGACACCCCTGCTGAGTGCAGATCCTAGGAGCTGATCGTATGTTCGGAGATATCGTGGTCATCGTCGCTCTCCTCCTGATCGTAGGCGCCATAGTGGGCTCCATGGTCAAACGGAGGCGAGAAGGGCGGAGCGCTCTGTGTACCGGTTGTCCATCCGATGGCACTTGTTCATCGGGTGGCTGTGGAAGCGGACGCGACCTTCTCGCCGAGGTGGAAGAGCGCGAGAAGCAGAACCCCTCCCATTAGTTCACTCGGCTGCGCCCCGGTCCCTCACTCTCCCTCCCCTGGTAACTTCCCCGGGACTCGGTAGCAGCAACCACCGAGGCCGATCACGCCCCTCTCATGGAGGCGAGCGTGGTCGGCCTCATCTCATGTACTGGTTACGGTAAGATTCCACCCATGAATACATACAGAGACACACGCGGTGGTACCACCACACCCCTCACGTTCACCGAGACCATCATCGCCGGCATCGCGCCGAGCGGTGGACTCTACGTTCCAGAGGAGGTGCCGCACGTCCCGCTCGAGTGGTTCGAGGAGTTCGCGAAGCTCCCGTACGCCGAGCGCGCCGCCTGCGTCTACCAGCTCTTCGGGACCGATGTGCCGGACCGGGACATCGCGGTCCTCATGGAGCGCGCGTACGCCGGATTCGCTCATGAGGATGTGGCGCCGCTCGTGCGCATCCCCGGAGCCGATGGTCTCCACGTGCTCGAGCTCTTCCACGGACCCACGTCGGCCTTCAAGGACATGGCGCTGCAGTGTCTGCCGCAGTTCCTCTCCTACGCCTTGGAGAAGCATGGCGGTGACCTCCTGATCCTGGTGGCCACGTCAGGTGACACGGGAACGGCCGCACTGGACGGGTTCTCCGATCGCGAGCACGTGCAGATAGCGGTCCTCTACCCCGAGGGCGGGGTCTCCGACATCCAGTACCGCCAGATGGCTACTCAGACGGGCGAGAACGTCCAGGTCTACGCCGCGCGCGGCAACTTCGATGATTGTCAGACCACCGTGAAGCGCATCTTCGCTGACGGCACCTTCGCGACGCAGCTCGCGGATGAGACCGGCCTCACCCTCTCGAGCGCGAACTCCATAAACTGGGGTCGCCTCATGCCGCAGATCGTCTACTACCTCTCCGCCTACGCCGATCTGGCGGAAGCAGGAGACATCCTCCCGGGAGAGCCGATCGACGTCTGCGTTCCCACCGGCAACTTCGGGAACATCCTGGCCGCCTACTACGCACGCGAGATGGGCTGCCCCATAGAGCGCCTCTTCTGCGCCAGCAACGACAACGACATCCTCACCGACTTCATCAACACGGGCGTCTACGACATCCGCGAGCGCACGCTCCTCAAGACCCCGTCGCCCTCCATGGATATCCTCATCTCCTCGAACCTGGAGCGCCTGCTCTACGAACTGACCGATCGCGATGCCGATCGCATCAGCACATGGATGACCGAGCTCTCGGAGAACGGCGTCTTCCGCGTGGACCGTGAGACCTTCTCGCGTGTCCGGGCTCTCTTCTCAGCCGACCGAGTGGACTCCGCCGCGAGTCTGCGCACCATCGGTCGCATCCAGGAGCAGTACGGCTACCTGCTGGATCCTCATACCGCGGTCGCCTTCGAGGTGGCGGAGCGTCTGCGGGGCGAGAACCCCGTGGTCATCGCTTCGACCGCTCATTGGGCCAAGTTCGGAGCCGATGTCTACCGCGGTCTCACCGGCGTGGGTCCTGAGGATGCATTGCCCGATGAGGTCGCTGAGCTCAACGGAGTAGAGCTCGCACGGCGTATCGTGGAGATGACCGGAGCGGCCGGTATCCCTGAGCGCATCGAGGCGCTCGAGCACGCTGAGGTCAGGTTCACCGACGTCGTGGATGCCAAGCCTTCAGAGGTGGAACAGGTCCTTCTCGCCCACCTCACCGATAGGAGCGATCACGCCGACATCATGTAGAGGATGTTGGCCGGGAACAGCATGAGATACGGGGCTGTCAGGATGGCCAGTAGCAGCGAGAGCTTGTGGCGCTGCGTCTCATCGAGGTCGGTCTTGGTGAACGAGAATCTTCGGTTCAGGAAGTAGATGATCGCACCGGCGAGAGCGACGAACGCGAACCCGAGGACGAAAGCGACGGGATGCGTGAAGACGTTGCCGATGAGAGCCTCGCCTATGACTCCGACCTCGCCTTCCAGATCCACGATATTGAATCCAACCAGCATGTAGACCGCAGCGGCTATGAAGTCGGCTATGAATCCGAATATCCAGACCTTGAGGATGGACTTCTTCCAAAGCTCCTTGAAGTCGATACGGAGCCATCTCGAACCTACATACAGGATGAGGCTATCGAAGAGGAAGTTGGCCACGATGACGAAGAAGACTATCGGCGGGAAGAACATGAGCATGGGGACTGGGAAGAACACGTTGAAGAGGACCATGTGGATCCTTTCATCTCGCCTCACGTGATCGAATCTCATCTTATACCCCCTGACTGGAATCGTTGCCAGGCGCAGCTGTTCACATCACATACTCCGCCAACCACCTGCTCATGATGATCGCGCTCATGGGGCGAGCACACGAACGCTGATCCACATGCGCTAAGCTGACACTCGAAGGTACTTACCAACAGCTCCGGAGGGTGTCAGATGAACTCAGTCGTCGATCGTTTCATGCGCTACGCACGTATCCACACCACGTCGGATGATGCGACGGAGCACACGACGCCCTCGACGAAGCAGCAGTTCGACCTCGCCCATCTTCTCCGCGACGAGCTGGAGGAGATGGGCGTTTCCGTTTCTCTGGACGAGCACGCGTACGTCATCGGCACGCTGCGGGGCACGCCCGACGCGCACCATGTCCCCGCACTCGCTCTTATCGCGCACATCGACACGACGCCTGATGCTCCCGGCCTCAACGTGGATCCTAAGATCATCACCTATCGAGGCGGCGTTCATGTCCTGGACGAGAAGACCGGGACATCACTCGACCCTGCGCTCACGCCTGAGCTCGATGGGTTGGTAGGCGAGGAGCTCATCGTAACCGATGGCACCACGCTGCTCGGGGCGGATGACAAGGCCGGCGTCGCGGAGATCATGCAGCTCGCAGAGCGCCTCACCGATCCCGAGTTCGAAGGATCGCACCCCGCTCTCAAGTTCGTCTTCGTGCCGGATGAGGAGATCGGCCATGGTGCCGCCCTTCTCGACCTCACGCGCCTCGGTGCCGAGTGGGGTTACACGGTGGACGGCGGGAACATCGGAGAGCTCGAACATGAGTGCTTCAACGCTGCGAGTGCCATCGTCACGGTGGCCGGCCATATGATCCATCCGGGCTCCGCCAAGGGCGTGATGGTGAACGCGCTCACGTTGCTGAACCGGTTCGACTCCCTGCTTCCCGCTGATGAGCGGCCTGAATACACGGAAGGCTACGAGGGCTTCTTCCATCTCATGGACATCACCGGAACGGTGGATCGCGCCGTCGGAACCTATATCGTGAGGGATCATGATGCTGAGACCTTCGCATCCCGCTTGGACCTCATGCGCAAGACCGCGGCTCAAGTGAATCAGGAAGCGGGTTCGGAGCGCGTCACGGTGGACATCAAGGAGACCTATCGCAACATGACGGAGATGGTGGAGCCGCACATGCATCTCATAGAGAACGCGAAGACAGCGTTCGAGGAGCATGGTATCCGCCCGGTCGTCTCGCCCATCCGCGGAGGCACGGATGGCGCGCAGCTCTCGTTCCGCGGACTCCCCTGCCCCAACCTGTCAGCAGGCGGACTGAACTTCCACTCCACGAGCGAGTTCATCCCCGTGGCGTCACTGGAGACGATGGTGGACGTGCTCGAGACGCTCGTGAGTCTCTACGCCCACGAACAAGTCGAGGAAGATGAGGACTGAGACGACCCGTCCTACGCGCCCTCGGTGACCTCTACTTCGTCCTTGACCACCAGGACGTCGCACTCCACGTTGTGGATGAGGTAGCTGGAGACGGAACCGACCAGGATGTACTGCACGCGGTTCAGACCGCGGTCACCGCAGACCACCAGGTCCGGAGCGAGCGGCTTCACCAGTTCATCCACGAGCGTCTGGCGTACCGATCCGTAGCGGACCTCCACCGTGACGTCCTCCACGCCTGCTTCGCGCGCGGCGATGGCGAGCTCCTCCATCTCCTCACGGGCGTAGTCCACCACCTGTGAGATGAGCGTGGCGTCGTATACGGATGCCAGGTCGTACTTGGACATATCCACGACGTGACCCAGGATCAACGCTGCATGCGAATGGATGGCTGCTCTGACGGCCTTCTCGAAGATGGGCGTCTGAGCCTCCGTTCCATCGAGTGACACGAAGATGGTGTTGTAATCCTTGATCGGCATGCTCATCATCCCTCTTCGATATATGCCCGGACGGCTTCCTCATCCAGGAGACTGTAGGTGATCGGAAGCGCTACAGCCTCCTCGACCCTTGCATTCAGTTCGTACCCGAGGGCGGAGGCGAACACCGTGGGAAGTGCGCTCTGGCACTTGCGGCAGAAGTACATCCGATGTGCCGGATCCCCCTCGTGCTGGAAGTAGGTGTGGTTGCGAGGTTCCTCGTCGCCGCAGTTCGTGCACTTGTGCACCGGGTAGGCCCACTGCGATTCGCAGTTGGTGCAGTAGAGGGTGCGCGAGAAGGGCTCGGTCTCTCCATCACCGCGGACGACGGAGAGTGCAGCTGAGGCTCCGCAGAGCGGACACGGCTCGCTCAGGATCTCCATCTCACGGACGTCGATGGGGGCGTTCTTGACGGCCTCACGAGCGAACGGCCTGATGGTGGACAGCACCGCCATGGCTGCCATCCCCGCTTGGGAGCGATCGTCATCGGGCACACCGAGGCGCTTCGCGATGGCTGTGAGTGTATCGGTCGTGTAGACCACGCCGTCCCGGATATCACGCTCGGTGATGCTGTCGGACGATGCGGTGAAGATAGGCATGTCCTTCTCGGCCGCATACTCACGGATCACGGCGCGGATGGCATCGAAGGTGCGCTTGAACCACGCCAGGTCCATCTGTGGCGTATCCACAAGCAACATGGGCTTATTGCGATGGAGGCGACGCTCCAGCTTACGCATGTTAGACGGTGCCCAGTGAACACCTTGCGGCTTATGGGATTCCTGAGTCCGCCAGATATCGGCGAGCATCTGTTTACGATTCTCCCCCAGCACCTCGGTATATTCCTCGAGGCCTGTGATGATGGTATCTACGTCCACGGAGCACCTTCCTGAGCTGTCGTGACGAACGGTTCCCGGCTGCACCAAGGATATACCAAGCTTCCGTGGACGTCGTGTTCGGGGGTATACAATAGTATTCGACCTGTTGCCAGCCATAGATAGTGTTCTTCGAGAGGAGGGTCGCTGATGGGCGAGAAGATCCGGCTCACACAACTCGTAGCAGCTGCCGGTTGAGCGGCCAAATGGGGTCCGGAGGACCTCAAGGAGATCCTTGATACGATCGACCCCGGTCAAGCGGATGAGCTGCTCTTGGGGTTTGAAACGAGTGATGATGCTGCTGTCGTTCGACTGAATGATGATACGGCAGCCGTCCTCACCGTGGACTTCTTCACCCCGATCGTAGATGACCCGTACGATTTCGGACGGGTGACAGCAGCGAATTCGCTGTCGGATGTGTTCGCGATGGGCGCGAAGCCTATCGCGGCGTTGAACATGCTCGCCTTCTCCTGTGCGCTGGGAGCGGACGTCGTGGGTGCCGTCATGCAAGGCGGGAATGACAAGGTGCGTGAAGCAGGCGCCCTGATCGTGGGCGGCCACACCATCGAGGACGACGAACCCAAGTACGGCATGGCCGTGTACGGACTCGTACATCCGGACAAGGTGGTGCGCAACACCGGATCCAAACCGGGTGACGTACTCTTCCTCACCAAGCCGCTAGGCACGGGCATCATGACCACAGCGCTCAAGAGCGGAGCTCTGGATGATGAGGGGCTGCGTCCTGTCGTGGACAGCATGGCCGAGCTCAACAAGGCAGGTGCGGAGGCCATGGTGGAGATCGGCGTGAACGCAGCGACGGACATCACGGGCTTCGGTCTCATAGGTCACCTGCACGAGATGATGGAATCATCCGGTACCTCTGCGGTTGTCGAATGGGCCGCTGTTCCACGCTTCGACGGTGCGACAGAGTTCGCAGCGCAGTGGATCCTCACAGGCCGAGGACGCGATATCACCCGCTGGGCCAAGGATTTCGCGATCTATGAATTGGATACGGAAGTGATGGATGACGCTGTCAACATCCTTTCCGATCCTCAGACGAGTGGAGGTCTGCTCATCTCGGTAGATTCCGGGAAGGCCGATGCACTGGAAGCACTATTGGAAGAGAAATTGGGGCGCCCTGCTGCACGGATCGGTGTGGTGGAATCCGGAGAAGCAGGTATGGTCCGCGTCATCTGACGTCTGACGGGAAGGAACGCACATGACCAAACATCTCCTCATCACCAGTGACACGCTGGGTGATGGCGACGAAGAACTGGGCGCGCTGCTCATGAAGAACTTCATCTACTCGGTGGCGCGGCACGATGACAAGCCGGCGCGCATCTCCTTCATGAACGAAGGTGTGCGCCTGTGCTGCCAAGGGTCGGGATCGCTCACGGATCTGGAGCTCTTGGTGGACGCCGGCGTCCATATCCGTGCCTGTGGCACCTGTTTGGATTTCCTCGAGCTCTCGGAGCAGCTCGCGGTAGGTGAACGCGGTACCATGCCAGATACGGTGGATGCCTGTCTCTCCGATGCGGAGACGGTCGTCATCTCCTGATCATTCATACGGAACGGAGTTCGGATGAGCGTTGATAACCAGCTGACCGATGCCGCGCGGAACGCTCTCCGTGAGCTTCCCGCCACGGAGACCCTCGCGCACGACACCAGCTTCGACGACTACCGGTCGTTCTACACGGAGTCCGAACTCATGGCTGCGGCACGTTCCGCGCTCGACGCCGAGCGCGCTGCCATCCTCGCAGGTGAGGATCCTTCGGATCACGAGGGTCTCATCGGCCGCGTGAACGACGCACTCACCGACTACGATGCCACCAACCTGCGCAGCGTCATCAACGCTACGGGCGTGGTCATCCATACGAACCTCGGGCGTTCTGTCCTCTCGCCCGCAGCCATGAGCGCTGTGGAGGACGTAGCCGCTCGCTACTCCACGCTCGAGTACGACCTCGAGACCGGCGCCCGCGGATCGCGTCATGCGCACCTCGAGCCCCTCATCACGCAGCTCACCGGAGCCGAGGCTGCCGTGGTCGTGAACAACAACGCAGCGGCGGTCATGCTCGTACT
>CAYVBA010000041.1:2100-9972 GCA_964448475.1 uncultured Coriobacteriales bacterium | reverse complement strand
AGTGCTTTGCGGATGCCCAGCAGACCT
Source organism: uncultured Coriobacteriales bacterium (assembly GCA_964448475.1). Lineage (GTDB taxonomy): Bacteria > Actinomycetota > Coriobacteriia > Coriobacteriales > CAYVBA01 > CAYVBA01. Next base: position 9,945 of record CAYVBA010000041.1, on the reverse strand, counting down.
TGCTCCGGTCGAGGGCGCAGCGGGTCGGTCGTATCCCACTTGGGGCCACCAACAGCACCCAACAGGACGGCGTCACTGGCCTTGGCCTTCCCGATCGTCTCGTCCGTTAGAGCGGTGCAGACCTCCTCATCAGTCGTCGCATCGATCGAGCAGCCTCCGATCAGACCCTCCGAGTACTCGAAGCGCGTGTCGTAGCGCTCGCCTAATGCGTCAAGCACCTTCACGGCCTCGGCTACGATCTCGGGGCCTATTCCATCTCCTGGCAGGAGACATATCGAATACGACTTCATCTGTATCCCTCTTCCGGTATCTAACGCGCGAGGCGTGCTTTCGTGCGCTCCACCAATCCGCCGTCCTGGATGATCTCGGTGATGAACTCGGGGAACGGCTCGGCTTGCCAGCTTTCACCCGTGGTCTTGTTCTCGATCACACCGGTCTCGGTGTCTATCGAGACGATATGGCCCATCTCGATTCCGTCGACCGCTTCGGGGGCTTCCAGAATGGGGAGCCCGATGTTGATGGAGTTGCGGTAGAAGATTCGAGCGAAGCTCTTAGCGATGACGGCGTCGATCCCAGCTGCCTTGATGGCGATCGGCGCATGCTCACGAGACGAGCCGCAACCGAAATTCTCATCGGCCACCATGATGTCGCCTTGCTTCACCTTGTTCACGAACTCCGTATCCAGGTCCTCCATCGCATGCTTGGCGAGTTCTTGCGGGTCGGAGGTGTTGAGGTAGCGGGCAGGGATGATGACGTCGGTATCGATGTCACGTCCGTAACGATGTGCTTTGCCTTCGAAGCGCATGAATACTCCTTTACTCTTCGATGTCCGAGGGGAGGCCGATGTGACCGAGGATGGCGCTCGCGGCTGCTACTTCAGGACCTGCGAGATAGACCTCGGACTCGGGATGACCCATGCGACCTACGAAGTTGCGGTTGGTGGTTGCTACGGCACGCTCGCCAGCGGCGAGGATGCCCATATGCCCGCCGAGGCAGGGGCCGCACGTGGGAGTCGAGACGGCGCAGTTCGCATCCATGAAGATCTCCATGAGACCCTCCTCCATGCACTTGCGGTAGACCCACTGGGTGGCGGGGATCACGATGCAGCGGACGCTCGGATCCACGACGTGCCCGCGGAAGACCTCAGCTGCAGCGCGCATGTCCTCGAGACGGCCGTTCGTGCATGAACCGATGACCACTTGGTCGATCTCTATGTGACGGCTCTCGGTCACGGGGTGCGTGTTAGAGGGCAGGTGAGGCCATGCCACGGTGGGTACGATGTCAGCTGCATCGATCTCGATCACGCGAGCGTATTCGGCGTCGGGGTCGCTGTGGTACTCCACACCCGGGCGCTGCTCACGGCCGGCGAGGTACTCTCGGGTCACGTCGTCGACGGCGATGATGCCCGCCTTACCGCCTGCTTCGATGGCCATGTTGGCGATCGTCATGCGGCCAGCCATGTCGAGGTTCTCGATGGTGCTCCCGGTGAATTCCATCACCTGATAGAGAGCTCCGTCCACGCCGATCATCCCGATGACGTGCAGGATGATGTCTTTCGCGGACGCACCGTCGGTGAGCTCCCCCTCGATGACGAACTTGATGGAGTGCGGGACCTTGAACCACGCGCGTCCGGTTGCGTACCCCATGGCGGCGTCGGTGGAGCCCACGCCCGTGGAGAAGGCGCCGAGTGCTCCGTAAGTGCAGGTGTGGGAGTCAGCACCGATGATCAGATCACCAGCGGTGACGACGCCCTGCTCGGGGAGGAGTGCGTGCTCCACACCCATGCAGCCCACTTCCCAGTAATGCTTGATGTCGTGCTTGTGCGCGAAGTCGCGCATGATCTTCGCCTGTTCGGCGGACTTGATGTCCTTGGCCGGAACGTAGTGGTCGGGAACGAGCGCGATCTTCTCGCGATCGAAGACCTCATCCACACCCAACTTCTCGAACTCGCGGACGGCGATGGGTGTCGTCACGTCGTTCGAGAGCACCATGTCGAGGTCGCACTCGATGAGCTGACCGGGGCGTACTTCGTCGAGGCCGGCGTGCGCGGCAAGGATCTTCTCAGCGATGGTCATCGGACGTGCCATGTGTACCTGCTTCCTTCGTCGATGCGCTCGCGCGCGGGTGCCTATCTACCGATCTTCCTCCGGTACGGGGAACGGTTCGTACATATCCTTCGCCGTTATGAGGCGGTTGAGTGCATTCAAGTATGCATGCGTGGATGCCACGATGATGTCGTTGTCGGCGCCGCGACCCGTATAGACCACACCATCCTCATCCGTCACGCGGATGGTCACCTCACCCATGGCGTCGATGCCGCGGGTGACCGAGAGCACCGAGAACTCGGTCAGGTCGTTCTTGACCGAGATGAGCTTGTTCACGGCCTTGTAGACGGCATCCACGGGTCCGGTGCCGTTCTCACACGTGCTTGCCAGCGTGCCTTCGCGGTCCGAGAGCGTGACCGTGGCGGTGGGGATGAGCGGCAGACCGGTGGAGATCTGGACGACCTCCAGGTTGTAGAGCGCCGCTGCGTTCCTGCCGTGCTGGCTCACGAGGGATTCGAGGTCCTCGTCGTAGACTTCCTTCTTCTTGTCCGCGATGTTCAGGAACTCGTGGTAGATGTCCTCGAACTCCACGGGGTCGAAGGTATAGCCCAACTCCTCGAACCGATGTCTGAGTGCCGCATGTCCGGAACGCGCCGTGAGCACGATGCGCGTCACGCCTGCGCCCACGTCAGCGGGATCGATGATCTCGTACGTATCACGCTTCTTGAGAACACCGTCCTGGTGGATGCCTGATGAGTGCGAGAAGGCATTGGCGCCTACGATCGCCTTGTTGGGCTGGACGGGGATGCCCGTTATGGTGGTGAGCAGCTTGGAGGCACGCATGATCTCCGTGCTCTCGACGTCCGTGTGGGCGTCCAGCTCCTCGCCGTGCATCTTGATGCCCATGACGACCTCTTCGAGAGCCGTGTTGCCGGCTCGTTCACCGAGGCCGTTGATGGCGCACTCGACCTGCGTCGCTCCGTTAGCCACACCCGCGAGCGCGAGTGCCGTGGCGAGGCCGAGGTCGTTGTGCGTGTGCACCGCGATGGCGCGGTCCTCGATGCCATCCACGCGTTCCATGAGGTCACGGATGCGCGCACCGAAGGCTTCGGGGAGGCTGTAGCCGGTGGTATCCGGGATGTTCAGCACGGTCGCACCGGCGTCCACGACGGCTTGGATGAGGCGGACGAGGAACTCCTGCTCGGAGCGTCCGGCATCCTCCGCGTAGAACTGGACGTCCTCCACGTACTTCTTGGCGTACCTGACGGCGTCCACCGCGCGTTCGATGCATTCCTCCTCGGAGATGCGCAGTTTGTCGCGCAGGTGGGAGGGAGAGGCTCCGATTCCCGTATGGATCCGGGGGCGCTTGGTACCTTTCAGCGCTTCGGCTGCGGCGTCGATATCCTTGTGGACAGCGCGTGTGAGCGCGCAGACCACGGCGTCGTCTCCCGCCAGTGCACCGATGCGCTGGACGCTCTGGAAATCACCCGGGCTCGAGATGGGGAAGCCCGCCTCGATGACGTCCACCTTGAGTCGGAGGAGCTGCCGGGCGAGAGTGAGTTTCTCCTCGGTGTTCATGCTCGCGCCCGGTGATTGCTCGCCGTCACGCAATGTGGTGTCGAAGATGGCGATCTTCCTCGTCATGCAAAACCCTCCTCACGGTGTCCGATGGTAGGGAGTGAGGCCCCGGGCTTCTCGCCCGGAACCTCGGGATCCCGGAACTACAGAGCTACTTGTCCAACCAGGAGAACATGGAGCGGAGGTCCTTGCCCACGGTCTCGATCTGGGCGTCCATGTGCTCTTGGCGCTGCTTCTTGAACCAAGTGAAGCCATCCTTGTAGTCGGAGATGAAGTCGTTGGCGAACTCTCCTGATTGGATGCGCGAGAGGATCGTGCGCATGGCTTCACGCGACTCGTCGGTGATGACCATGGGGCCGGCGTAGTAGTCGCCGAACTCCGCCGTGTTGGAGATCGAGTCGCGCATGTTGATCATGCCGCCCTCGAACATCATGTCCACGATGAGCTTCATCTCGTGGAGGCACTCGAAGTAAGCGATCTCAGGCTGGTAACCGGCCTCGACGAGCGTGTCGAATCCGGATTGGATGAGAGCGGTGACGCCACCGCAGAGGACGGCCTGCTCACCGAAGAGGTCGGTCTCGGTCTCCTCCTTGAAGGTGGTCTCGATGATGCCGGCGCGTGCGCCGCCGATGCCCCATGCGTAGGAGAGTGCGAGGTCCTTGGCGGAGCCGGTCGCATCCTGGTGGACGGCGATGAGGTCGGGGATACCGGTGCCCTCGGTGAAGACGCGACGGACCATGTGGCCGGGAGCCTTGGGGGCGATCATGATGACGTCCACGCCTTCGGGTGCCTCGATCTCACCGAAGTGGACGTTGAAGCCGTGCGCGAAAGCCAGGGCGTTGCCGGCCTCGAGATTGGGTGCGATCTCCTCGGCGAAGACCTTGGGCTGGATCTCATCGGGGATGAGGATCATGATGACGTCCGCTGCAGCTGCGGCTTCCGCGATGGGCAGGACGGTGAGTCCGTGCGAAGCGGCCTCCTCAGCGCTCGAGGAACCCTCGCGGAGTCCTACGCAGACCTCGACGCCGGAATCCTGCAGGTTGAGCGCATGCGCGTGACCTTGTGAGCCGTAGCCGATGATGGCTACTTTCTTGCCTTGGATGATCTCGGGGTTGCAGTCCGCTTCGTGGTAGATCTGTGCCATGTGAATCTCCTTAATCAGTAGCCGATCAGTCGCGTGCGCCTCGTGCGAGGGCGATCTCTCCGGTGCGTGCCGTCTCCTTGATGCCGTAGGACCTCAGCAGGTCCTCCATGGCCGCGATCTTCTCGCCGTCGCCCGTCACGGAGACGATCAAGGTGGACTTGCCTACATCCACGATACTCCCGCGGAAGAGGTTGACGATCTCTATGATCTCGTTCCTGCGGGTGGCAGGAGCGCTGACCTTGAAGAGGGCCAGTTCGCGGGCTATGTGCTCGCGGTCGGCCAGGTCCAGGACCTTGAAGACGGGGATGAGCTTGTGGAGCTGCTTGGTGATCTGCTCGACCATCGCGTCGTCCTCGTCTATGACGAGGGTCACGCGGGAGAGCTTGGGGTCATCGGTCACACCTACGGCCAAGGATTGGATATTGAAACCGCGTCGTGCGAAGAGGCCGGAGATGCGGGCGAGGACGCCGGGCTTGTTCTCGACCAGGACGGAAAGTGTGTGCTTCATGACCGATCACGCTCCTTCCTGGGTGGAGGCGGAATCCGAGGCGTCCTTGGGACGACCGCGGTATGCGGGGCGGGGCTTGAGGTTGACTGCTTCGGAGAGGGACTTGCCCGGCAGCACCATAGGCAGCACGAGCTCACGCTTGGCCGTGATGGCATCGAGGATCGCAGGTCCGGGGGTCGTGAAGAGCCATTCGAGTGCCTCTTCCACCTCATCCGGATGGCTGATGCGCTTACCTGACCAACCGTACGCTTCCGCGAGTTTCACGAAGTCGGGGATGGAGTGGTTCAGGTCCGTCTCGCTCATGCGTCCCTTGTACAGGATCTCCTGCCATTGGCAGACCATACCGAGCGCTGAGTTGTCTATGAGCAGCACCTTCACGGGCTGGCAGTTGTGCGAGATGGTAGCCATCTCCTGCGAGTTCATTTGGATCGAACCGTCACCCGAGATGCAGACGACGAGCGAATCTGGGTGACCGAACTGAGCGCCCATGGCTGCGGGGAGACCGTATCCCATGGTGCCCGCACCGCCGGAGGTCAGGAACTTGCGGGGCTCGGTCGAGTTCACGAACTGAGCGGCCCACATCTGGTGCTGACCGACGTCGGTCGTGATGATGAGGTCGTCGCTGTGACCGAACTTCGCGGCAGCTTCCTGCATCTGCTCGATGAGCTTCTCGGGCGGGATCTGATCGGTCACGCTGTCGTTGTAGCTGAGCGGCTTCTCGGCCTTCACGGCCGCGAGTTCCTCGAGCCATGCTTCGGTCTTGGGCTGGTAGTCGTTGCGCTCGATCTCACTCACGAGGTCCGAGAGCACCGTCTTGGCGTCACCCACGATCGGGATGATGGGGTCCACGTTCTTGGCGATCTCAGCGGGGTCGATGTCTATATGGATGACGCGCGCATGGGGCGCGAACTTGTCCAGGCGCATGGTCACACGGTCGTCGAAGCGCAGTCCAACGGCGAGAAGGAGCTCAGCGTTCTGGATCGCGTGCGCCGCGAAGCGCGTACCGTGCATGCCCACCATGTTCATGGAGAGCGGGTGGTCATCAGGGAAGACGCCCTTGGCCATGAGCGTGTTCACGACGGGGAGCTGGAGTTTCTCCGCGAGAGCACGCACTTCCTCGGATGCATCCGAGATCGTGGTTCCGCCACCGATGAAGAGCACGGGCTTCTCGGACTGAGCCAACTCACGCGCAGCTTGCTTGATCTGGCGCGCATGACCCTTGACCGTGGGCTTGTACGACGGTGTATCTACACGATCGGGCCACTCGAACGCGATCTCCGCCTTCTGCACGTTGCTGGGGATGTCCACGATGACGGGGCCGGGGCGACCGGTCGTGGCGATGTGGAAGGCTTTCCAGATGGTGGATGCGATCTCAGAGGCGTCTTTGATCAGGTAGGAGTGCTTCACGATGGGGAGCGTGACACCCGTGATGTCCGTCTCCTGGAAGGCGTCGGTACCGATGGCCGTCGTGGGGACCTGCCCGCAGATGACCACCATGGGAACGGAGTCCATGCTGGCGGTCATGATACCGGTGACCACGTTTGTGGCGCCGGGACCGCTCGTGACCATCACGACACCGGGCTTGCCGGTGGCACGGGCGTACCCGTCAGCCGCGTGAGCAGCCCCTTGTTCGTGACGGACGAGGATGTGGTTCAGTTCCTTCTCGTCGTACAGTGCGTCGTAGAGGGCGATAGCCTGGCCACCGGGATAGCCGAAGATGGTGTCCACACCACTGGCTACCAGGCTCTTCATGACGGCTTGTGCGCCGTTCATCGTCTCGGGTCCCGTCTTTCCGGTCATCTCACTCATGGCAGGATCGCCCCCTCGTCAGCTGAGGAAACCAACATTGCATAGCGTGCGAGCACGCCGTGTTCGAACTTGGGAGCAGGCTCCGTCCACTCCGCGCGACGCTCTGCGAGCACCTCGTCATCCACATGGAGCACGAGCGCACCGCCTTCGATATCCACGGTGACCTCGTCACCCTCATGGATGAGCGCGATGGGACCGCCCGCCGCCGCTTCGGGACTGACATGTCCCACGCAGGGGCCCTTGGAGGCGCCGGAGAAACGGCCGTCCGTGATGAGCGCGACGGACGTGGAGAGCCCCATGCCCACGATGGCCGAGGTAGGCGCCAGCATCTCACGCATGCCGGGACCGCCCTTGGGGCCTTCGTAGCGGATGACGACCACGTCACCTTCCACGATGGCGCCACCGTAGATGGCCTTGATGGCTTCCTCCTCCGAGTCGAAGACGCGCGCCGGACCGGTATGCGTCATCATGCCATGATCCACGGCGGACTTCTTCACCACGGAGCCGCTGGGCGCGATGTTGCCCTTGAGCACGCGCAGTGCACCTTCGGGCGAGAAGGGATCGTCGTGCCTTCTGCACACCTCGCCGTCCGCTGCGGGCGTGGTGGTGATGACCTCATCCAGCGGACCGGAGATGGTAATGGCCGTGAGGTCGAGAAGCCCGAGCTCGTTCAATTCATGCATGACCACGGGTACGCCGCCGACCTCGTACAGATCGGAGAGCGGACGTGGCCCGGAAGGAGCGATCTTCACCAGATGCGG
>CAYVBA010000041.1:0-2000 GCA_964448475.1 uncultured Coriobacteriales bacterium | reverse complement strand
CGTACAGATCGGAGAGCGGACGTGGCCCGGAAGGAGCGATCTTCACCAGATGCGGAGTACGTTGAGAAGCAGCGTCCCAATCATCGAGAGTGATGGGGTGGCCGGCTTCCGCTGCGATAGCTGTGAGATGCAGGATGGTGTTGGTGGAGCCGCCGAAGGCCATGTCAAGCTCCATCGCGTTATGGATGGCTGCTTCTGAGACGACGTCTCTCATCGTGATGCCGGCTTCGAGCAGCTCCATGACCTTCATGCCCGCGTACTTCGCCAGACGGATGCGCTCCGAGTAGACTGCGGGGATGGTGCCGTTGCCGGGGAGTGCGATGCCCAGCGCTTCGGAGAGGCAGTTCATGGAGTTAGCAGTGAACATACCGGAACAGCTGCCGCAGGTGGGGCATGCCGTGTCCTCGAAGTACTTGAGCTCCTCCTCCGTCATGGTGCCTGAGCTGACTTCGGCGGCACCGTCGAAGAGGGTGTTGAGGTCGGTGGTGGGGAGAACACCGCCCGGCTGCTTGCCGGCCAACATGGGACCACCCGAGACGAAGACGCTCGGGATATCCACGCGGAGTGCCCCCATGATCATGCCGGGCACGATCTTGTCGCAGTTGGGGATGAACACGGCCGCGTCGAAGCGGTGACCTTGAAGGGCGCATTCGACGGAATCGGCGATGACTTCTCGCGATACCAGCGAGTAATGCATACCCACGTGATTCATGGCGATGCCGTCACAGACACCGATCGTGGAGATCTCGAACGGCACGCCACCGGCCATGTAGATACCGGCCTTGACGGCATCCGAGATGCGGTCGAGGTCACGGTGACCGGGGATGATGTCGTTCTGGGAATTGATGACGGCGATGAGTGGACGCTGCAACTCCTCGTCCGTGATACCGTCAGCCTTCAGTAGGCTTCGGTGCGGCGCTCGTGTGACGCCTTGGGTGACCTGGGTACTCCTCAGATCCATACGCGCTCCTCCGTTCGTGGTTTCGGAGTCGCACGAGTATCGGTTCCCTCGTTTCATCGAGCTCCACGGGAGACTTGCCTCGCTGCCTTCACGAAGCTCAACGCCTCTCTTCCGCGGTCGAACCAGTCGGACGCACCGGGCGTCCGCTCGTACGGCTATTCCGTTTCCGGAATCAGGTGATTACAGGAGTATAGTGCTCTGGCCAGGAAAAACCAGGATGATTGCGTTAATTAACGGTTTCATATCCCGAAACGTGGCCGGGATGGACTCACTTCATCCGCTCGGCGAGCGTCCGCGCTAGCTCCTCCGTACTGACGCCGTAGCGCTCCAGCACCACGAGCAGGTGATACACCAGATCCCCCGCCTCGTATGCCAGGTGTTTCGCGTCACCGTCCTTCGCGGCCATGATGACCTCGGCCGCTTCCTCGCCGATCTTCTTGAGCAGCTTATCCTCATGTCCGGTCAGCAGCTGTGCCGTATAGCTCTCGGAAACATCAGCATCCTTGCGCTCGTGTATGGTCCGGGCGAGAAGGACGAGCACTTCCGCTATATCGGTCGGATCCTCGGGTCGTGTCATGAACGGTCCTCCTCTTCCACCCCGATCTCCCGATGGAAGCACGAGCGTGCTCCCGTATGGCAAGCCGGGTTCTCCGTATCCACGATGACGAGGAGGGTGTCCTCATCACAATCCACGAGCACGCGCTCCACGGGCAGGATGTTCCCGCTCGTCTCACCCTTGTGCCAGAGCTCCTGACGAGAGCGTGACCAGAACCAGCACGTACGGTCGGTGACCGTGCGCTTCAGGGACTCCTCGTTCATCCAGGCCATCATGAGGATCTGACCGCTCGTGGCATCCTGGACGATAGCCGGTACAAGACCCCGATCGTCGAAACGGATCCCGACGTCCGCGATGTCTTCCCAGGCGGAAGCGACTTCGTAGCGCACGCGATCGGTCACTACTCCTCAGCTCCCCAGTCAGGGAGGAGCGCGACCTCGATGCCCTGCTCGGCCATGCACTCCTTCACCTCACGGATCGTGA
>CAYVBA010000040.1:1259-10023 GCA_964448475.1 uncultured Coriobacteriales bacterium | reverse complement strand
AACGGCACCGCTACATCGGTGGATATAGACCTGACCAAGGTCCCCTACATCGATTCGACGGGTATCGGCGTCCTCGTGGGTGCCACGCATCGCGCTCGCGAAGCTGCCAAGACCGTATCGGTCGTCTGCCCTAACGAGAACATCCTCCGCGTCTTCAACCTGCTCGGTGTGGACGAGCAGCTCGACGTCCGCTCGACTCGCTGAGTATAGGATGTATACTCGACCTTCTTCGATCATGGGGGTTTAGGTGTTCGGTATAGGTGGGGCGGAGCTCTTCATAATCCTGCTCTTCGCCTTCATCGTCTTCGGGCCGGATAAGATGCCTGAGATGGGAAGGACCATAGGACGCGCCATCCGTCAGTTCCGTGAAGCACAGGAGCAGATGAACAAGGTCGTGCGCTCGGAAGTCTACGACCCTGACTCGGACACCGATCCGTTCAGTGCGTTCTTCGACAAGTCGGATAAGAAGAAGCCGGAGGGCGAGAAGCCCGGGACATCCTCGAACACACCGGATGCCGTGTCCGGATCCGAACCGACCGCTGATGAGAGCGACTCCGAGATCAAGATGGCAGCACCTGCAGGGGAGACCTTCGCGCAGAAGAAGGCTCGCCTCGCGGCTGAGAAGCGCGCCGCCAATGCGGAGCGTGAAGCATCGACCGCCGAGAAGCTCTACGGCCTGGATACCAGCACGGGGAGTGCTCCTGAAGCGACGCCCGAAGCGACACCCGAAGCACCCACTTCCGAACCCGGGAAGGGGGGAGCGGACGCGTAGGCGTACCGCGAGAACCATATGCCTATCGGACCAGCACGTATGCCGCTCTTCGATCACCTGGGCGAACTCCGCCGCAGATTGGTCATCATCTTCGTCTCGATCTTCACCACCGCCGTCATCCTGTACTGGGCTACTCCGGAACTGATCGCGTTCTTGAACGAACCCATCAAGGATTACGTAGGCGAGCTGTACGTCCTGAACCCGATCGGCGGTTTCTCCATCAGGTTCAGGGTGGCTATCTACGCTGCTGTGATCGTCACGTTCCCCATCACGTTCTGGCAGATCCTCGCGTTCTTCCTCCCGGCGCTCAAGCCGAAGGAGCGTAAGTGGGTACTGCCCACGCTCGCTGCAGGAACACTGCTCTTCATCCTGGGAACCGTCTTCTGCTACACGATCATCCTGGAGCCCGCGTTCGAGTGGATGACGGAGCAGACGGACGCGATCGGTAGCGTCCTCGCTGATGCGGAGCGCTACATCAAGATCGTGCTCCTGTTCGAGCTCGCGTTCGGCATCGCGTTCCAGCTGCCGCTCCTCGTCTTCTATCTCACGGTGTTCAACATCGTGCCCTACGCCACACTGCGTAAAAGCTGGCGTACCGTGTACATCGCGCTCATGATCCTGTCGGCCATGGTCACGCCTGATGCCAACCCGGTGACCATGGTGTTCATGTTCGCAGCACTCATCGCGTTGTATGAGATATCACTCCTGCTCGCCCGCATCGTGTTGGCGCGGAGGATCAAGAAGCAGAAGGAAGACGGTGAGCTTCCCGAAGACGATGGGGATGCGGACGGAGACGAAGCGCTCGCTGAAGCGTGAGGTTCCCGGAAGCTCGGATTCACCGTCCCTCCTCGCCTGTTACGCTAGAATGAGCGGCGCTCACGAAGACGACACTCGCGAGGAGTGATTCATTTGATCCTGGTTGTGACCGAGAAGAACATCGCAGCTGAGAAGATCGCTGATCTTCTCGCCACCGCGGGTAAGCCCAAAGCGGATAAGGTCTACAAGACACCCATCTACCGCTTCACGCATGAAGGGGAGGAGTGGGTGTCCATCGGTCTGCGAGGACATATCCTGGCCGTCGATTTCCCGCTCACGCTCACGTACGACGAGAAGAACGGTTGGAGCGGCGTCGATGCCGAGGGCGAGGTCATCCCAGCGGATCTGCCGGATTCACTCGCCAAGCCTCCGTTCAAGAAGCGCAAGCCCTTCGTCGAGAACGGCGTGGAGCTCAAGGCCTGGAAGGTTCCCTCGCTGCCGTACCTCGTCTACGCGCCCATCGTGAAGACGCCGGCCGAGAAGGAGATCATCCGCGCCCTCAAGAACCTGGCCAAGAAGGCCGATCGCATCATCATCGCAACGGACTACGACCGCGAAGGTGAGCTCATCGGCTCGGATGCCGTCACCATGATCCGTGAGGTCAACGAGACCGCCCCGATCTCCCGCGCACGCTATTCGGCTCTCACCAAGGGCGAGGTCACCGCGGCCTTCGACGATCTCGTGGAAGTGGACGAAGCACTGGCAGCCGCCGGTGAATCGCGCCAGTTCATCGACCTCATCTGGGGCGCGATCCTCACCCGTTACCTCACCATGGCCAAGTTCGGTGGCTTCGGGAACGTCCGCAGTGCCGGGCGCGTACAGACGCCCACACTTGCTCTTGTCGTGGAGCGTGAGAAGGAGCGCCTCGCCTTCGTCCCCGAGGACTACTGGGTCATCCGTGCACAGCTCGACTCCAACGGCACCCGCGTCAAGGCCGATCACGCGACAGCACGTTTCAAGGAGGAAGCAGCCGCGAACGCAGCGTTCGCTGCCTCCAAGGACGAGAAGACCGCTGCCGTCACCGAGATCAAGCGGACCCGTCGTCGCCAGCAGCCGCCTACTCCGTTCAACACGACGGCACTCCAGGCAGCTGCCGCCGCTGAGGGACTCTCACCGGCTCGGACGATGAGGATCGCGGAGTCCCTCTACATGAACGGACTCATCTCGTATCCGCGTGTGGACAACACCGTCTATCCGGATTCGCTCGACCTGGCCGGTACGCTGAAGACGCTCACCGGCGTGCCGCAGTACGCGCCGTACGCGAAGAAGCTCCTCGGAGGGAAGCTCACACCCACGCGCGGCAAGAAGGAGACGACGGACCACCCACCCATCCACCCCACGGGTGCAGGGGATCCCGACAAGCTCTCGCCCCAGGATTGGAAGCTCTACAACCTGGTCGCACGGCGTTTCATGGCCACGCTTTCCGGACCTGCGACCATCGAGGGCACCAAGGTATCGCTCGATATCGGAGGAGAGCCCTTCAACGCGTCCGGAGACGTCATCGTCTCGCCGGGCTTCCGCGAGATCTATCCGTACGGCCAGAAGAAGGACGAACAGCTCCCGGCGATCGAAGAAGGCGACACGCTCGACATCGAGGAAGTGACCCTCGAAGCCAAGCAGACCGAGCCGCCCTCGCGTTTCTCGCAAGCACGCCTCATCCAGGAGATGGAGAAGCGCGGACTCGGGACCAAATCCACGCGCCACTCCATCATCGAGCGTCTCTACAACGTCAAGTATCTGAAGAACGATCCCATCGAGCCGAGTCAGCTGGGCATCGCTATCGTGGACGCGCTCACTTCGTTCGCGCCGCACGTCACGAGCCCTGAGATGACCTCGCAGCTCGAAGAGGAGATGGACCGCATCACCGAGGGCAGGACCTCGCAGGAGGTCGTCGTGGATCACTCGCGCGATATGCTCGCGGATATGCTCACGGGACTCATCGAGAACAAGGAGAAGCTCGGGGAGGCGATCTCGGACGCCGTCACCGCCGATGCGCGCGTAGGAGCATGCCCGAAGTGCGGCTCGGACCTTCTCGTCAAGAACTCCGCCAAGACCCGCTCGCAGTTCGTGGGATGTGCCGCATGGCCCGACTGCGATGTGACCTTCCCGCTCCCCAAGGGCAAGATCGATCCCGAGGAGGAGCCGTGTCCCACATGCGGATCACCTCAGATCAAGGTGCGGCCCTTCCGTCAGAAGGCGTATACCACGTGCATCGATCCGGCATGCCCTACGAACAAGGAACCCGATGTCATAGTAGGCACGTGCCCTGTCTGTGCTGAGGCAGGGAGGAAGGGTGACCTCGTAGGCCAGAAGAGCGAGCGCACTCTCAAGCGGTTCATCCGATGCACCAATTACGAACTCTGCGAAGTGAGCTATCCTCTGCCGCAGCGCGGTAAACTGGTCGCTACGGGCAAGACGTGCGACGAGTGCGGCGCTCCCGTCGTCATCATCCAGACGGAGCGAGGCCCATGGGAGATCTGCGTGAACATGGACTGCCCGTCCAAGGAGAAGAAGACGACGAAGAAGCGGACGACAAAGAAGGCTCCCGCTAAGAAGAAGTAGTCCGGAATCAGGAGATAACGAGATGGCATACCCCAAGGTCACCATAGTAGGTGCGGGTAACGTAGGAGCAACGGCAGCGACGATCATCCTGTTGAAGGAGATCGCGAACGTCGTGCTCGTAGACGTCGTGGAAGGTATGCCACAAGGCAAGGCTCTGGACCTCATGCACATGCGGTCGATCGAGAAGTTCGGGCCGAGGATCGTGGGCACGAACGACTACGCCGAGACGGCAGGATCGGACGTCGTGGTCATCACGGCCGGCATCGCACGTAAGCCCGGCATGAGCCGTGAGGATCTGCTGGACACGAACGCTCGGATCCTCTCGTCAGTCCTGGAGCAGGCCGTGGAAGCCTCACCGGATGCCGTCTTCATCATCGTGACGAACCCACTCGATATCATGGCTGACCTCGCATACGGCGCTACCGAGCTGCCGCGTGAGCGTCTCATCGGTATGGGAGGCGTGCTGGACTCGGCGCGTTTCGCGTACGAGATAGCCCAAGCGACCGATGCATCCATCGACGATGTGTCGGCTCTCGTAGTGGGTGCTCATGGCAAGGAGATGGTGCCGCTCGCGCGTTTCTCGTCAGTGAGGGATGAGGCTCTGACGGATCTGCTCAGCGAAGAGGAGATTCGCGTCATCGAGCAGAAGACGGTTGATGGAGGAGCAGAGGTCGTCTCGCTCCTCAAGACAGGATCGGCGTTCAGTGCGCCCGCAGCATCGATCGCTCAGATGGTGGAAGCCATAGTGGGTGATACTCGCAAGGTCATGTCCACGAGCGTCTATCTCGAAGGTGAGTACGGCATCGAAGATGTGTTCCTCTGCGTCCCCGCGGCTCTCGGAGCGGGCGGACTCATCGCTGTGAAGGAGCTCGATCTGGATGAGCACGAGATGGCTCGCCTGAACGCTTCAGCTGGATCGGTCAAGGCAGCTGTCGCCGAATTCAAGTCATCTACCAGGGGATAGCCTCTCTCCCGAGATGTAACACGCCTTTTAACATTCGTGCATCGATAGTTTACGGCGGTGCAACCATAAGTAGAGACCCTTTCCGTACGGTGGAATGGTCTGGTTCATCACAACCATGTCGAGCTATGGACCAGCATGAATCTGTAAAGGATTGAAAGGAGCTCTATCAAGATGGAGAACACTGAATTCCTCTCGAGGCGTAAGTTCGTTGCCGGCGCACTCGGCGCAACCGCTCTCGGAGCATTCGCACTCTCGGGTTGCACCATGGGCAGTGATGATCAACCTGCTGATGACAAGCCCACTGAAACCCCCGCAGCTGAGACCCCTGCTCCTTCAGAGCCTGCTACGGAAGCTCTCTCTGGCGCCGTACTCGCAGTCGGAGCATCCGCCATGCAGCCCCTCGTCGAGGCCGCCGCTCAGGAGTTCATGAAGAAGTACCCGGACGTCAACATCTCCGTCCAGGCCGGTGGTTCCGGCACCGGTATCTCCTCGATCGCTGAGGGTTCCGTGGACATCGGTAACTCCGATGTCTTCGCCGAGGAGAAGGACGTCGATCCCGAAGCCGTAGGCATCGTGGATCACAAGATCTGCGTCGTTGCCATGGGTCCCGTCGTCCATGCCGATATCAATCTCGACAACATCACCAAGCAGCAGATGAAGGACATCTTCACCGGCAAGGTCACCAACTGGAACGAGATCTCCGGTCAGGACCTCCCCATCATCGTCATCAACCGCGCAGAGGGCTCAGGTACGCGTGCTACTTTCGAGACCTTCGCAATCGACGGTGAGCCCACTATCACCACCCAGGAGCAGGATAGCTCCGGTACCACCGCCACCATGGTCGCTGAGACCCCTGGTGCCATCAGCTACCTCGCTTTCTCCTACGTCAACGAGGGGTTCAACGGTAAGGCTCTGAACGTGGACGGCGTGGAGCCCACCGAGGAGAACGTGAACGACAACTCCTGGTATATCTGGGCTTACGAGCACAGCTACACCTCCAAGACCCCGACTCCGCAGACTCAGGCTTTCATCGACTTCATGATGAGCGACGAGGTCCAGAACGGCGTCATCCCCGAACTGGGCTATCTCCCCATCTCCGGCATGAAGGTGGAGCGTAGCGTCGAAGGCGAAGTTACCAACCTCTAGGCCTTAAGGTGTGTCCATTGGCACGATAAGCATTACCATGGTACTGCCCGGGTCAACGACCTCGGGCAGTACCTTTGTCTACAAGCTTGTGATTACCTCTGGGCAACGCGGAAGGTGAGCATGGATACCAAGGTGAAGAAGATCATCCCGAAGAAGGTGCTGGAACGCTTCGGACTCACTCTGACCAGCATCTGCATCGCGATCATCGTACTGCTCGTGTTCACCCTGATCTTCATGGTGTTCGCGCGGGGGCTCTCCACGTTCTTCGTGGATGGGATCAACCCCATAGACTTCTTCACCGGCACCACGTGGCGTCCTTCGCAGGTAGATGCGAACGGTGTTCCTCAGGTCGGAGCTCTGCCCATGATCGCAGGCTCGTTCGCCGTGACGATCGTGTCGAGCTTGATCGCCACCCCGCTCGCTGTGGGCTCAGCACTCTTCGTCGTGGAGATCGCTCCTGGCTTCGGCAAACGATTCTTCCAGCCGGCCATCGAGATCCTCGTCGGTATTCCCTCCGTGGTCTACGGCCTCATCGGTCTTCTCGTCGTCGTACCCTTCACCCGTGACCTCATGGGTGGAACGGGATTCGGTATCTTCTCCGGCTCCATCATCCTAGCCATCATGGTCTTGCCCACCATAACGTCACTTTCCATCGACGCCATCGCAGCTGTTCCGCGTGATTACCGTCAAGGCGCTCTCGCTCTCGGCTCCACGCGCTGGCAGATGATCTACAAGGTCGTCCTCCGCTCCGCGCTCACCGGAATCCTCACCGCTGTCATCCTCGGCATGGCTCGCGCGTTCGGTGAGGCTCTCGCCGTACAGATGATCATCGGTAACGCCGCCATCATCCCCACCTCGCTCTTCGAGCCGGCAGCAACACTGACGTCGGTTCTGACCATGGGTATGGGTCACACGGTCCAAGGCACGCTCGAGAACAACGCGCTCTGGTCACTCGCGATGGTCCTGTTGGTCATGTCCTTGATCTTCATCCTGATCATCCACTTCATCGGCCGTCGCGGTAGCTTGAAGGAGAACTGATGACTGAGGTAACGCTCCGCGCCAAGCGCGTAGACAAGATCGCTACCGTGATCCTCGGTATCATGGTGGCTCTGATCATCGTGGTCCTGGCGTTCTTCGTCGGCTATATCCTGGTGAGGGGTGTTCCGCACCTCTCGTTCGACTTCCTCGTGGGTGAGGCTCAGTCGTTCAGAGCTGGTGGCGGTATCGGTGCGCAGATCTTCAACTCGTTCTACTTGCTTCTGATCACCCTCATCATCTCGGTTCCGCTCGCGATCGGTGCAGCTATCTATCTGGCTGAATACGCACCCAAGAACAAGGTGACAGCCGCTATCTCCACCACGATCGAGACGCTCTCCTCGCTTCCCTCGATAGTCGTCGGTCTCTTCGGCTACCTGCTGCTCGTGACCTACTTCGGTTGGGGATTCTCGATCCTCTCCGGTGCCATCGCGCTCACCATGTTCAACCTGCCCATCCTGGTGCGCGTCATCCAACAGGCACTCGAGGCCGTCCCGGCTCACCAGCGTGACGCCGGTCTCGCCATGGGTCTGACCCGTTGGGAGACCACCATCCACGTCGTGCTTCCTGACGCCATGCCCGGTATCGTGACCGGTATCATCCTCTCCGCAGGTCGTGTCTTCGGTGAAGCGGCTGCGCTCATCTACACCGCCGGTATGTCCTCGGCCACGCTGGACTTCTCGTCCACGGACTTCACGGCACCCAACAACCCGTGGAACCCGATGAGACCCGCCGAGACGCTCGCCGTCCATATCTGGAAGATCAACTCGGAAGGCGTCGTGCCCGACCGCGTGGATGTCTCCAACGGAACGGCTGCCGTGCTCCTGATCTCGATCCTCATCTTCAACCTGGCCGCCCGCTTCATAGGCGGTAGGCTCCAGAAGCGCATCACCGCTGAATAGACTTCGATCGGAGACGTAGCAGATGTCAAACCCGGTGCTCTCAACAGAAGATATCAAGGTCTATTACGGCGAGAAGCGCGCTATCAACGGCGTCAGCATAGACTTCGACAACAGCACCATCACGGCGCTGATCGGACCGTCCGGATGCGGTAAGTCCACGTACTTGCGTTCGCTGAACCTCATGAACAACGAGATCCCCAACGCCCGCGTGGAAGGCCCCATCTGGTACCACGGCGAGGATATCAACGCCAAGGGCGTGAACGTCTACGAGATCCGCAAGTCCATCGGCATGGTGTTCCAGCAGCCCA
This sequence comes from uncultured Coriobacteriales bacterium, assembly GCA_964448475.1. GTDB lineage: Bacteria > Actinomycetota > Coriobacteriia > Coriobacteriales > CAYVBA01 > CAYVBA01. Next base: position 1,518 of record CAYVBA010000040.1, on the reverse strand, counting down.
ACCCGTTCCGCAAGTCCATCCGCGAGAACATCACCTTCGGGCTCAAGCGCCACGGCCTGACCGACAAAGCCCAGCTCGACTCGATCGTGGAGACGAGCCTCATCAAAGCCGCGCTCTGGGACGAGGTCAAGAACAAGCTCGACAGCAACGCCCGTGCGCTCTCCGGTGGTCAGCAGCAGCGCCTCTGCATAGCGCGCACCATCGCCATGCAGCCTGACGTGATCCTCTTCGACGAGCCGTGCGCAGCGCTCGACCCCAT
>CAYVBA010000040.1:0-1159 GCA_964448475.1 uncultured Coriobacteriales bacterium | reverse complement strand
CACGTGTATCATGGTCTGACGTGGAACACCCGTCAGGTCCGGAGGTATACGTGCACGTCACAGCATCAGATGTAGCAATCGCGTTCGAGCGCGGACTTCCGCAGCTCGCGAACCGTATACGGCCTGATTTCGCACGCGCTCTGGACGCTGCGCTCGCATCCGAGTCCTCGGAGCGAGGAGCCTCCGTCCTCCGCATGCTGAAGGACAACCACACCATCGCCGCCAGCGAGGAGCGGCCGCTCTGCCAGGACACCGGAACGGTGCGGGTCCGGCTCACCATCGGCCCCGGGGACTCCATGGACGGCGATGTCTTCTCGCTCATAACACCCGTCATGACCGACGTGTACCGCCGCATGGGATGGCGCATGTCCACCGTGGATGACGCGTTCACCGACCGGAGCAATCCCGACACCAACGCGCCCGTGTTCACCTCCGTCGAGCTGGGCGAGAAGGAAGGGCCCGTCCTGGACATCATGCTCAAGGGTGGTGGATCGGATAACGCCTCCAGCGTGCTCATGCTCCCGCCGAGCGCGGGGGAGGAAGGCATCGCGGAAGCGCTGCTCGATCTGGTGCGCAGGAAGGCATCGAGTGCATGTCCGCCGCTCGTGATAGGCGTGGGGATCGGTGGCACGTTCGACAGCGTGGCGGATCTCGCGTTCACACAGCTCTACCGGGAGGTGGGTGAGCCTGCCGCTGAGCCGGAAGTGGCAGCACTCGAGGAGCGGTTGCTCTCGGCCGTGAACGCGACGGGCATCGGACCGGCGGGACTCGGTGGGGACACGACGGCGCTCGCCGTGCATGTGGGCACTCAGCCGTGTCACATAGCTGCGTTGCCGATCGCGTTCGACCTCGGGTGCTCGGCTCTGCGCTCAATCTCGCTCCCGCTGGGGGTGGACGCTCATGTATGAGGCGCATCTGGAACGACTGCCTGAGGTCGCCGAACGGCTCGAGCTGGGCGCGCTCGTCGCACTCACGGGGACCGTCTACCTCGCACGCGACGCAGGACATATGAGGTTGCTCGGGATCCTGGAGCGCACCGGAGAGCTGCCCGAGTACCTCGTGGGCGCCACACTCTTCTACGCTGGGCCCACACCTGAGCGGGGAGGACTCCCGTTCGGCGCGATCGGGCCCACGACCGCCTCCCGTATGGACGCCATCA
>CAYVBA010000039.1:0-11747 GCA_964448475.1 uncultured Coriobacteriales bacterium | reverse complement strand
TGACGATGACGGGCGTGGCATGATCGGCGCGGAACCGCTCGAGGAACTCCTACCCCGAGAGCCCGGGGAGCATGAGGTCGAGAAGGACGAGGTCGTACTTCGTGGAAGCCACGCAGCGCAGTGCTTCCGTTCCGGAATACGCGCTGTCCGACGTATGACCGTCCTGGGCGAGCTTCTCGGCGATCATGGCGTTGATGTCGTCATGATCCTCGACTATGAGGATATGTGCCACGTCACCACTCCATCTTGGGCTCGCCCAGCCGCTCCCTCATGGCATCGACGAGGATGCGGATGGCTTTAACGCGCGCGAACCTCTTGTCATCCGATTCTATGATGTGCCACGGAGCGTGCTTCGTGGAGGTGAGACGGAGCATGTCATCCACCGCGACTTCGTAGAGGTCGGCCTTCTCGCGGTTGCGCCAATCCTCGTCCGTGATCTTCCAGCTCTTCACGGGGTCCGCTTGGCGCGCCTCGAAGCGAGCGAGCTGTTCCTCCGGCGAGACGTTAATCCAGAACTTGAGGATGAGCGCTCCCCAGCGCGAGAGATCCGCCTCGAAGTCGTTGATCTCATCGTACGCACGGCGCCATTCGTCCTGACGGGCGAAGCCTTCCACCCGCTCCACGACCACGCGGCCGTACCAGGAGCGGTCGAAGATCGCGATATGTCCCGTACGAGGGAGTTTGGTCCAGAACCTCCAGAGGAACGGATGCGCGAGCTCCATACCGGACGGTGCCGAGATGGGGTGCACCACGTACGAACGCGCATCGAGAGCAGCGGCCAGTCGTTTGATGTTGCCGCCCTTACCCGCCGCGTCCCATCCCTCGTAAACCATGACGGTGGGAATCCGCTTGCGGTAGAAGACACGCTGCAGCTTGGTGAGTTCCTCCTGAGCGCGCTTGAGCTCCTTCTTGTACGACTTGTACTCCTCGAACTTCAGGTCATGGACAGCTTCGCTGATCGGAGCCATGGGAACGAGGTCATGCCGAGAGGATAGGTCAGCTGCGGACCCGATGGTGGCGATGCGCTCCTCGGGGTTCAGACCCTCGAGGTCACGCGCACTCCCATGAGGTGTGGTCTTTACCAGCTTCTTCTTCTCACGCGCCATCCGCCCGAGCTTCTCGCTCATCATCTCCACGATCGTGGTCATGATGCGCAGGTTGGCGGAGCGCTTATCGTGACCGGGGACGATGGTCCACGGGGCACCTTTGCGATCCGACGCTTCGAGCAGATGGTCGAAGACGCGATAGTAATCCTTATAACGCTGGACCTGGCGGATGTCCTCGGTGTCCACGCGCCAGCTCGTCTCGGGGTCGAGCATGAGATGCGAGAAACGCTCACGCTGCTCCTCCGCCGTGATGTGGAGGAAGAACTTGATGATGAGGTAGCCGTCGTCGGAGAGCTGGCTCTCTATGGAGCGGATGGAATCCACGTAGGAGGCGATGCGATCGGTCTGGAGCGGGCTGGCCTCGACCGTCTGGAACGGACGGTACAGGTTGGGCACCGTCTGGACGGGACTGCCGTACATCTTGTCCATGGCAGTACGAGCCACGGCGTCGTACCAAGCCTGGTCGAAGATGGTCATGTGACCCTTGCTGCCGATACGTGACCAGAAACGAGCCAGGAACGGGAGGCGTGATTCGTACCCGATAGGGTCCTCGGTAGTATGGACCTTGAAGAGACGCGGATCGAGGTCTACGACCAGGTCGGAGATCCGACTCCCCTTACCGGATGAACCCCATCCTTCGAAGATGAGAACCACGCCCAGTCCATCGCGCTTGGCCTGCTGTTGGAGCAGGACGAGTCTGTCGGTGAGCGGTTCCATCTGCTCGTGGTACTCATCCTTGGGGAGCTTTGGATCGAAGGTGACTTGTTCGAGCATGCCATCCACCTATCCATCAGGTCGGGTCATTCACCTCTGAGGTTGTGCACGATGCGCTGGGCCACGAGGTCCCACGCAGGACCGAGACCTGCATCGACCGTCTTCTGCGCATCCCCACCTGAACGCGTAGCGGTGTACGCGTCCACGCGGAAGGATCCATCGGGCACCGAACGGGCGAAGGCCGTGGCCACCGCGTCGTCTCCGGCGTCGTCGAGGACTCCTTGTACCACCATACGCTCTGCGAGCACCGCTTGCAGAGCATTCTTGTTGCCCATGCGCTCGAGGATCTCCTTCGTGAAGGCATCATCCTGACGAGCGACGAAAGCGAGGATACCTTGACCCGCAGGCGGGATGATGTCGTTGATCAGCAGGTAGGACGTCGCGAGGTCCTTCTTGCCGGCGTCGGCGAGGTCGGAGATGGCCACGACGAGCGCATCCACCTCACCTGACAGATACGTCTCGAGACGATCCTCCAGTCCGCCGGCGCACTGCACGAGCTCCAGGTCAGGATAGTTGGCGCCGATCTGCGCTGCATCGCTCGCCGCACAGACGCCTACTTTCGTTCCAGCGGGTAGGGAGCGCAGATCCTCACCGGCACGGGAGAGCAGCGCCGAGCGCACGTCAGCGCGCACCGGTGCACCGGCGATGGCGATGCCGTCAGGCAGCGGTACGGGCAGTTCGGGTGCGGGCATCGCGAAGAGGTCGATCCTCTCGGCCAGCAGAGCTTCTGCCAGCGTGTCCAGATCGGCATCCTCGCCAAGGTCGACGATCTCCACGTCCGCGTTCTCACGCTCGGAGCGGATCAGGTTACCGGCGTACTTAGCGGTCTGCTGGGACTCCGGGGTATCGAGTGCCCCAATGATGATGTGGTTGCGCGAACGTCTCTCCATGGCGAGCATCCTCTCTGGCTGAGCCGCGCCGTGAAGACGCAGCGGGGTCGTCTTCGATAGCTCCTACCCGTCGGAGGGCTTGGCGGCGTTCTCGGCGAGGAAGGACTTCACGTACGTCTTGTAGACGAGCTCCGCATCCACGTACTCATCGTCCTTGATGCGGTCGAAGAGATTGCTGTCGAGAAGGTCGGCGTAGATGGGAGCGCGGTCCTCATCCGTGCCGTAGACGCCTCCGTCCACGAGATCGCGCACCTCACCCATGAGGTCGGTGAAGTCCGTGTACTCGGGGCCGAACTGTTCCTCGAGCTCGGCGACGACACGCTCCGCGAAGCCGGGAGCGGCATCGTTCGTGGATACGGCGATCTGAAGGGGGTCGCGACGTACGGTGGGTGGGATCTCGAAGATGCGGTCTGCACCACCGGTGAGGACCGTGACGGGACGCCTGAGGTTCTCAGCCTCGCGGTGTGCGAGCGCGTTGACGCTCTCATCGGCATCCGCGCAGATGATGATCCACGCGTCAGCGAGGTCTCCCTCAGCGTAGGGACGCTCCTCGAGCTTCACGATGCCCGTCTCGCCCATGATCCTGAGCGGCGCGGTGAACGCGGTTCCGATGACCGTCACGCGGGCACCGTACTCTATGAGGAGGAGCGCTGCCTTCTCGCCCGCCTCGGTACCCCCTACGACCACGACCTTCCTATCACGGACGTCGAAGAACATGGGCAGAGAGGTATCTGCGAAACGACTCACAGGATCTCACCCCGCTCTTTGCGCTCGCGATATGCGAGGGTTTCTTCGATAGCTATGAGCTCGCGTGTCGCGTTCTTCACCTTACGATCCACGATGAAGAGATAGATGATCAGGATCGCCCAGATGACGAGATATGCACCAGCGACGTACGGTACGGCCGGAAGTACGGTCGAGTAGATCTCAGCGAGGATCGGATCCATCGTTCACGCTCCTTGTGTCGATGCGGGGTTCACTACGTTCCAGACGCTCCTTCAGGTCCTCGACGTCCTGGATGAGGAATTCGGAGCGGAGTCTCAAGCGATAGACGCCATACGCGATAAGCAGCATGCCCGCCAATCCCAGGAGGAACGGGATAAGCATGGAGGTCTCCAGGCCGGAATCGGTCCTGAGGACCACCGGATGGACGGAGCTCTCGGGCGCGAGGCGGGTGATCATGAACGAGATGGGGGCGTTCACGAAGACGATGATGCCGAACACGGAGGCGAGACGGGCGCGCCGCTCCGGATCATCGATGGCGGTGCGGAGGATGAAGTACCCGATAGTCATAAGCGTCAGGATGAAGTATGTGGTGAGACGCGGCTCCCACACCCACCAGACTCCCCACTCGAACCGGGTCCAGAGCAGTCCCGACCCCATAGTCATGAGGACGAAGACGAGGACGACCTCGGTAGCGATCTTCGCGTGGGTGTCGTAGATGCGCTCCTTCGTCTTCAGATATCGCGCTCCGTAGAACGCCGTGAGTATGAGGGTCAGGAACGACGAGAGCGCCACTGGCACGTGGAAATAGAAGATCTTCTGCGAGAGCAGCAGTTTGTTGGAGACCGTCTGACCTCCGATGAGAGCTGTCTCACTCAAATTAGCTCCTTTGACCAGTGGTGCTACGAAGAACGCGAGCACGAAGTCAACGGAGATGAGCACGAAACCGAGGATGATCAGTATGCGCGCGATCCTGTCAGCAGTGCTTTCACGGGTGGATAAGAGATCCAATCGAGCCTCCTCCGAAGGACAGCGTCAGGCACCTACGATGAACTCGTAGAGTGCCCACGCCAATGCGACCATGATGATATCGTAACCCGCAGCCATGGCCAGCGACCGCCAGAAGGCTACCATCTGACCTTCCACACCGATCAGCACGACCGATGTAGCAGCTACACATGCATACAGAAGCGGGAAGATGACCGGAATGAAGAGGATGGCGAGGAGGACGTCCTTTCCCCTCGTATCCATGGTCATCGTGGAGAGCAGCGTACCAACGCCCGCGACACCGATCGTACCTACGATCACAGGCAGGATCAAGAACAAGGCATCAGGCCCCACCGGAGCCCCGCTCAGGAAGAACAGGAAGAACAACGGGATCGTGATGAGCTCCACGAGCAGCAAGAATATCAAGTTGGATGTTGCCTTAGCCAGAAAGATCACGCCGCGATCCATGGGCGAGAGCAGCAGTGCATCGAGACCACCTGTCTCAGTCTCGTGTGAGAATGAGCGGGTCAGCCCCAGCAGCGATGTGAAGACGATGAGCGTCCAGAGCAGACCGCCCGAGATGGCGAGCACGTCGAGCGTATCCCCTGACTGCGAGATAGCCGCACCGTAGATGGTGAGCACGAGCAATGCGTAGAGCCCCATGGACGTGATCATCTCGCGTGTGCGGAGCTCCATGCGGAGATCCTTGGCGAGAAGAGCGCGGTAATGCGCCCACGCGGAAGGTGTGACCCGCCCTTCTCGTCCCATCATGCGACCCCGATCCCAACGGTAGCCAAGTAGGTACGTTCGAACTCGTCCGCATCGAAGGAGGCACGCTCGCCGAAGAGGATCTCGCGGCCATCGGCCAGGATGAGCGCGTGGGAACAGACGTCGAAGCCCTTTCGTAGATCGTGGGAGACCATGACGATGGTACGGTCCTCTCGGACGCGGTCGATGATCTGATCGAAGATATCCACGGCGTGAGGATCGAGACCGGCATACGGCTCATCCATGAAGATGAGCCGGGGGTCGTGTATGAGAGCGCGGGCGATGGAGAGCCGCTGCGTCATACCTCGCGAGAACGTGCGCGCGTAGTCATGACGGCGGTGTGCGAGCTCCACCGTATGGAGCAGGTCCGTGATGCGCGCGCTCGAAGCTTCCACGCCGTAGAGCGATGCGAAGAACTCGAGGTTCTCATGGGCCGTGAGATCTCCGTAAAGAAGCGGCTTGTGCGAGATGAATCCGATGAGCGGGCGGAGTGACTCAGGTTTGGCCAGCGCGTCGATCCCGAGTACCTCGAGTGAGCCTGATGTAGGCCGCGAGAGAGTGGTCAGGATGTTCAGGAGCGTGGATTTACCTGCCCCGTTAGGGCCGAATATGGACAGGAATGCGCCTCGAGGGATGCTGATACTCACGTCATCGAGCGCAGCTCTGCGCCCGAAACGCTTGGTCAGACCCCGCGTGACGATCGCGTCCATGTTCACGCCTTCTCTACCGTCGCGAGGTCAGGTTGCGCACGACGCGGCAGCATGGCGAAGACGGTGCCCAGCACCAGGACGCCGAACCCGATCCAGACGTACAGGATCAGAGGGTTTACCTTAACGTTCACGGAGTAGGATCCATCAGCGTTCAGCCCTTGGAAGACGACGAACAAGTCCTCCATGGCAGTGGTCTGTACCGAAGCATCCAGCTTGTTCATACCTTGCTGACCTGCCGTGATGGGCACAGTGATCGTGGGGGTGATGTCTCCTCGATCCCTACCGTCATGCGTGACGTGGAAGCGCGCTGTGTAGAGGAAGTCACCGTTGGCGAGTTCCTCCTGATCCATGTCGTCATAGGAGAGTTCGTATCCGGCGATCTCCAGCTGAGCACCTGTCTGTGCAGGTAACGCGTAAGTGCGATCCATGACGTACATGCTGGATCCGATGAGACCGACCAGGATGATGCCCATGCCGAGGTGCGCCAGATACCCACCGGCTTGTGCAGGAGCGCGCCTGAAGAGCTGCACTGTAGCTGCGAAGAAGTTCTCATCCGCGTTCTTCATACGTGCGCGGATACCGAGCACGATGAGGTAGAGGGAAACAGCGATCACGAAAGCCGCGATCAGGAAGCCGAGGATAGCCATCCCGTGGTAGTAGAACGCAGGGCCTGCAGCCGAAAGCTGCGCTGCTTGGCGAGGATCCTGTGCCATGTTGTCCTGATAATGCGGGAGGAGCTCCAGCACGAATATGGCCATGAAGAGCGCAAAGAGCACGAGCGCGCCGATCAGCGGCACCTTGATGCTGGAGAAGAACCGATCCTTGTCTGTCTTGCCCCACATGAAAAGAGGGCAGACGGCCAGGATGGCCATGAGCAGGATGCCGAGCGGACGCGCTATCCCGTTGTAGAGCGTGGGTAGGATGGCGGTACCTCCGAACGGCAGGAATGCGGGGAGCGCCGGTGCGATGGTCAAGTAGGCGAGAAGGGCCGCCGCAGCGAACATGATGACGTTCGTGAGGTAGTAGGTCGCGTTCTTGGATGCGAGGGAGCTGATGTCATCCGCATCCCCGAGCGTCCCTTTGCGGACGAAGAGCCCGATGATCGCGGAGAGTGCTGCAAGCACCATCATAGCGATGAAGAAGAAGGCTGAGACGCGATCCTCCGTGAATGCATGAACCGACTGCACGAGACCCGAACGCGTGATGAACGTAGCCATGATCACGAAGATGAAGGTGATGGCAGCACTGGCGATGGCCCAGTGCTGATAGCGCTTGCGCTTACGTACGACCGTCATGGAATGCAGCAGCGCCACACCTGTGAGCCATGAGAGGAGTGATGCGTTCTCCACCGGGTCCCAACCCCAGTACCCTCCCCAGCCGAGGACGACGTACGCCCAGACAGCACCGAGACCGATACCGACGGAGAGCAGGAGCCAGGAGAAGAGTGTGATGCGGTTGGAGTGCTCCACCCATCTACGGGATTCGTCTCCCACGATGAGTGTGGCGATAGCATATGCGAACGGGACGGTGAGTCCTGCGTAGCCTATGAATGTCGCAGGCGGATGGAAGACCATGGCCCAGTGCTCAAGAAGCTTGTTCATGCCCCAGAGTGCTGCGGTCCCGATGCGCTCACCGTTCTCGCCCAGGAACTGAGCGGGAGTCGCGATGAAGGGGTCGTTGCTCGTGGAGAGGAGCATGGTGCCGATGAAGAGGCCGATAACGATGTTCATGATGGCCAGTGCGACGGTGGTGACCCTGTCACCCATCACGCGGATCCGATGGTAGGAGACCCAAGAGGCGAAGAGAGCGATGAGCCAGGTCCAGAACAGGAGCGACCCTTGGCGGCCACCCCAGACACCCGAGATCTTATAGAGCCATTGCCAAGGACCGGGGTCGTCCGGATAGTTCTGTGCGACATACTGGAGGGAGAAGTCAGCGGCCATGAAGCCGTAAAGCAGCGTTCCGATGCCGAGGGTCAAGAAGAGCATCACGCCGAAGGTGGTCAGGTTACCGAGGTTGCGGAGTCTCTCACCGCTCTTGCGTACCGCGGCGCTGTCAGCATTCATGCGGGTGTTCGCCATGAAGAGCGTGACCGCCGAGACGATGACGGCCACCAGAGCCAGGACTAGTGACAACGTTCCGAACAAGGACATAGAGCCTCCAGATAGAACGGACGAGGCCTCATGGATAGCGGCCTTATCGTGACGGAAGTTCGGGTTTACGTACTACAGAGCCTCGTCTATCGCGACGTCGGTAGCCAGGAATGTCTCATCTTCCTGGAGAGCGCCGGTGAGGACGACGGCTGTGCCGTCGGTCACTTCATCGGAAAGAGCGCCATCATAGTGCACGCCCATGGACTCCCCTTGCGAATCTATGACGAAACGAGGGCCTTCCTTGTCTATAGATGTAAGGGAGCCATTCACCACGTAACCGGCGAGCTTGGTCTCCTTGCCCACCATGGCTGCCTTCTGCGTGAGGAGGCTGGTAACTGTCAGCGCTCCTTCAGCCGACTCGTACTTGGAGGGGCATTTGGTCACAAGCTGATTGGCATAGAGCGTGTTCTCCTGCATGGAGCCTGTGGCGATAGCCACGATGCCATTGCCGAACGTTGCGGGCACTGCACCTTCGTACACCACATGGAGTTGCGTGGTGGTGTCAGCTTGCCCTTCCTCACCCACGATATCGAACGCGAGGGAGGAGCCTTCGGCCACCGTGGAATCATCAACGATCTTGCCCGAAACCTGGACCTTCTTGCCCTCATGTTCACCCGATGCTGCCTCAGCCACGGTGAGCGCCTGAGAAGCTCCTCCTGCACCGAGCACGGCGATCATAGCGATGACCACGATGACGATGACGAGGCCTACGATGGTGAGACGCTTCTTAGCTTTATCGTTCACGGAGAACTCCCTTTCCAAGTCTTGCGCCATTATAGGTTATGAGGAGGAACAGGGAGTTGTACGAGCAACCTCGAGTAAGGCGACCTGCGGCATCACAGAACGGTCATCGAAACTACATACTGAGAGAATATGAACTAGTCTCTGTATAGTTTCAGCTGTCTAAACAAAGCAGGAACCAGGGTTGTTCAGTTCGTAGAGGATTCTCAGACCATGCAAGTTAAGGTCGGGGGCCACATGATCGAAGACATCCGTGACGGATTCCACTTCACCGGCGAGCCCACCCGTAGCTATGACGGTGACATCCTCAGACTCGAGCTCGACTTTGATCCTGGCAACGAGACCCTCGACCTGTGCGGCAGCACCGATGAGGATACCTGAGCGCAGTGCTTCAGAGGTAGACGATCCGATGACGTTCTCAGGAGCGTGCAGGGGTACGGAGGCGAGGCGAGCCGCTCGCGAGAAGAGCGCTTCGTTCGAGATCCGAATGCCCGGAGTGAGTGTTCCACCACGGTAGACGCCACGCTCGTCAATCACGTCTATGTTGGTGGCCGTGCCGAAATCGATTACGATGGCGGGCACTCCGAACAGCGCTTGAGCTGCTGCTACGTTGGCGAGACGATCGGCGCCGATCTCGGTCGGATCCTCATGGGCGACTTCGAACGGGAGCTGGAGCTCAGATGAAACCACGAGAGGCGTGCATGCGCAGAGACGCTCCACCGCTTCCATCCATGCCGACGTCATGGCGGGCACCACAGAGCTCACTACAACGCCGTCGAGCTCACGTGAGGTGAGATCGGCACGCTTCAGTAGACTCTCCAACGTGATACCCAACTCATCAGCAGTGCGCTGCGCTTCCGTGGAGATGCGCCACGTGATGGGCTCATGACCCCCACATAGGAAGCCCAATGAGGTCTGTGTATTACCGATATCGAGCGCTAGGAGCACGATTCGTTCTCCGTCCGAATCCCGAGAGCCATCTTGACGCTCCGCGCTACCAGGAATGCGAACCCGGCCTTGGCGAGGTCGATCAGAAAGAATGGAGCGATACCCGCTACGAATGCTGCTACAGGATCCATGCCAGTGACGATCTGGAGCTGGATCCATCCGAAGAGATAGCTCCCTGCCAAGACGATGAGGAGCTTGACCACATCACCCATGAGGGAGGCGCGCTCGCCCCCGTGGAACACGACCCGGACCAGGATGGCAGCAACGAGGAATCCGATAAGGAACCCACCGGTGGGGCCGAAGAGGACGCCTACTCCACCTTTGAACCCGGAGAATACAGGCAGCCCCAGCGCACCTATGAGCAGATAGCCAGAAACTCCTGCCAGGAACTCCTTCGGACTCACGATCAGCGCGGCTGCGAAGAGCACGAGCATCTGGAGCGTGATAGGTACGGGGCCGATGGGGATGGAGAGAGAAGCGGATACGGCCAATAGCGCCACGATGGCAGCTACCCTCACGACGGTTGTTGCACGCGAAGCACGGGATGCAGAACGATCAGTGGACATGTGTTCTTCCTTTCCGGACCGAGATGGATCCCGACGAAAGATGCTGATGCTGCGTACCATCATCCAGCACGAGGCGACCGGTCGAGTCGATCCCGACGATTGTACCAGTCCGCTCCAGCCCCGGATCATCGGAGAGTATACGCACCTCATCACCCACCCCGACCATGCGGTCCGAATAGCGGGCGAGAAGGTCCGTGTCGTCTTCCTCAGCGACCCACGCACGGTAGCGTTCGAGCACCGACTCGAGGATGGTGACGATGATGAGCTCGGTGGAGGGCAGTGGCTCGATGGAGAAGGCGTCCTCCAGTGTGATGGAGGGATACTCCCCCGACGTGCGGGCCGGCCCAGCGGGAGGCTCGTAGAGATTGATGCCCATGCCACACACCACAACACGCTCACCGGTGGAGTCCACGATCGTCTCGCAGAGGATCCCGCCCAGCTTCGCCTCTCCGATCATGAGGTCGTTCGGCCACTTGAGCCCCACATCACGGATACCGATGAGCTCGAGTCCTTCTGCGATACCCACAGCCACGACGAGCGGGATCAACCCGTACTTCTCACCCTCCGTGAACCGAGGCCTCAAGAGGAGTGAAGAATACGAGCCGCCCCGAGGTGAGGACCAGGTATTTCCTCGTCTCCCCCGGCCGGCTGTCTGTTCTGAGGAGACGACCGCTGTTCCTTCGGGGGCACCTTGCAGGGCGAGGGTACGTACATCATCGTTCGTGGACGTCGTCGAATCCTTGAAATGCAGGGAGATTCCGCGAGCATCTGCAAGACGGGTGAGTTCGATCTCATCGGAACCGCGAAGTGCAAGGCACTCCTCGGTTTCAGCGCGCTCCTCTGCGAGTGACTCCAAACGCGCCGTCTGCTTGTTGAAACGGCGAAATATGATGCTTCCTATGAAGACGACGAAGACGGCGAGCCCCACGATTCCTATGCGCGATACGACCGTCATGGCTGATTCGAGGTTGCTCCCTACGAACCAGCCGATGGTCACCAGGAGTACGGAGTAGAGGATGGCCGAAAGCAGCGTGAACAGCTGGAAATCGCGGAACCGCATGCGCGAGATCCCAGCGACGGCGATGATATAGGACTTGAAGCCCGTCACGAAGCGTGCGAAGAAGACGGCTTTGGCGCCATGATTGCGGAAGAACTCCTCGGTGCCGCTGAGGGATTCCTCGTCGATCCGGATGAACTTGCTGATGAACTTGTTGCCTGAGGCCCAGCGCCCGATCCTGATGAGCAGATCACGACCGCCGCTCCGAAAGACGAGGTACGTGATGTTGTTGCCTGCTATCACTCCCAGGATCGTAGCGAGAGCGACGGCGACCATACTCCCCTCCCGCGCCTTCACTCCGAGCGCGGAGGCCACGACGATCAC
>CAYVBA010000038.1:0-12070 GCA_964448475.1 uncultured Coriobacteriales bacterium | reverse complement strand
CGGACTTCCGTCGTATTGACGGGTCGATGTTGTGTGGGAATACTCCCCTCCGAAATTCCCATGATACCGCTTTCGACCTTTTAGCACCACGAATCATCAAATACTCGCAGAGGTCAATCTGCTAACAAAAAAGCAAATTCACTAGCTTCTAAAGTAATTGACAAAGATGTAACGAGCTGGTAAAACTTTGAAAACTACCTGATAGGTGACATTTTATGAAGGAGAGAAGAGGTTATGTCAGAGCAAACTATAGAAGAGCATGGGAAAGAATCTACTCAGCGCAGATATGGGCTGTTGATCCTTGCGCTGCTACTTCTTAGTATTTTCGTGTATAGCACGTATTCGTATTTCACATACTCCACTGAAGTCGGAGGGTCCATCCAGCTTTCATCTGGCAATGTCCAGCTTGGAGATCCTGGCTCGGAAGGGTGGAGATATGAGCCATTGGGCGGCCATGTAAACAGCCTTGGAGAAGCGGGCGGTGAGGCTCTAGCAGCAAGTGGAGTGTACGACGTGAGTTCATTTTCAAACCTGCGCCCTGGTGACCGCTTCGTCAAGGACATCACCGTAGCCTACACGGGGACCCTTGAAGCAGATGCGGTTGTGACTTTCGAAGACCCATCAGGTGATGATGGCTTGTTCACGGTGACAGCTACGCTGGATGATTCAGAGATATCTGGTGATTCCATCACCGTACAGCCAGGTGAAGAATTCATTGTTCAGATGGCAATAGAGCTGCCTATCCTCGGAGCAGCTGAGACACCAGGTGAAGGACGTAACCTGATTGAAAGCGCTTGGTCAACAGATGAACTGGATGGGTTAGTTGAGATATCCGTTGTTCAGTCCAATGTGACTGCAGCAGGATCGCTGAAATAGATTGATCCAGGGCAGATTGATGATCAAGCAGACAACGTCTAGCGCTAGATGAGTTCAGTCCGTTGAAGGCGCCAGAGCAAATACATCACCATTCCTGTAACGGAGTCCCTCATAGATTGAGGGGCTCTGTTGCTTGGGTGCTAAGTATGGGTCTTCTGACCTTGATGATCTCGACTCTGCTTGTTCTGATGTCTCCAAGTCAACATGCTTGGGCTGCGCTGCATGATGCGAAGCAAGGGGATACGAAAGAGGCTACGTTCTCAACCGGCTCGCTTCATATGAGCATCTCTGCCACGCAACTTGAGCTCAAGGAAGGGGAGACGGTTTCCTTGGTGGTCACCAATGAAGGGACACTTGAGGGAAAGCTCTTCGTCCAGGGTGACGTTGTGGTTAACGGGCTGACAGCTCCTGAATGGATATCAATGGGCGCCCTGCTGCCCGGGAGTAAAACAACTCTACAGATAGGTTCATCTTCCAGCGGCCCTCATGAGCTGAAGGTTCGCCTGGTTCAGAGTAATCGAATATCTGATGGGTTCTTGGATGAGCGAACGGTGTCAGTGGTGGCTACTGAAGCACCACCAGTAGAAGAGCCATGGCCTGACCTTTCTGGTGCCTATGAGACAACGCACCCCTATTATCTGATGGAGCCCTATTATTATGGGGATCATGGCGGATTGAGTAGTGCCATAGTCTACATCGCCTACGAAGATGCGTTGCCGTTTGACAGCAAGCTCCTCATGGATCATCTCAAGAGCCATCTCTCTACTTGGGGCAAGGAAGAACAAAGAGCGCTCATAGTCAAAGAGGCCGTTTACGTGACGGGTAAAGGAGTGAAGCTAGAGTTATGGAGCAACGCTCCTATCAAGCAGCTCAATCTCCAGGTGGAGCTCAAATGGTATAACCCTGATGGGTCTTATCGTGGTAATTTCCAATTTGGGAATGGCTGGCTCATCACCTACGGGCGCCGCATCTTCACAACCAATGATTACTTTCCCAACAACAAACATGGTGTGAACGAGGCTAGTGTTCTGAAGATCGGTGGAGACAACACCGTTCAAACAAGGATCGTCACAAGCATAGGCGGATGGAATGATCCAGTACAAACGAGTGAGGAAAGCCTTCCTAAAGAGGCTCTGAATAAGTTGACCGCAACCGTTTCCAATGATGCTTTCACTGCCACCTTGAGCGGCGACGTCCTCACGATCACACAGACCAAGAACACTACAGAACCTGCGTCCGTCACTTTGTTCTACGATGGAAAGACCGTCCTCACTCGCAGCATTCAGCCATCCACGGCATTCATGAGCTTAGACATGACACTCTCTGCTGCGGATGAGTCCACCTTGAAGAACGATGTTGATGAGGGGGTTCTTCCGAAGACTGCAGTAGAACAACCGCTTCTCCCGGAGGATCTAGAGGCCGTCTCAAAGGATCCAATAGAGCCGGTCGAAGCTGATCCTGCTGAAGAAGAGCTTCAGGAAGAAGAGCTTCATCAAGAAGACATCCCGGAACAGATCTGTGAGATGCTTGAACCTGAATACTCTGAAGCCCAGACGGATGAGTCTGAGGCCTCTGCCATCAGACCTGAGACCCATGAGGAGTACATTGAACAAATCAGCGTGGGATAGAGCAAGAGGGCTACTCTTCGTCATCATCGTCCTGATCCTCTTCACGTTCACTGCTCTTAATATACTTTCAGGTCCGGGCAAGCCGGGGCTCCTGGGCCTTAGAGGGTATACCGTCCTGTCAGACAGCATGAAGCCCACCTTCCAGGCGGGTGATTATGTTCTTTTCTATACAGAACCCTATTCTGATCTGGATGAAGGGCAGATAGTCACCTATCTGTTGGGAGACGATACCTTCATAACCCACCGCTTAACTGAAGAATCAAACGGAGAGTGGCTAGTTCAAGGTGATCAGAATAGTCATCTGGATGAGACGGCGGTCACTTCCCAGAATTATGTGGGGGCGCACCTGTTCACGGTTCCTAAGATCGGTGGGTGGCTTGTGAATATCAAGAACCCGTTGGTGATAGGCACTATCTGTCTCTTGATAGCTGTATATCTGATCTTCATGTTCTTCAGAAGCAGCCGCAATCCTGAAAAGGATGCATAACAAGCTCATACGCACCTTTACTTCATGAGGTATCCTTTCCAAACACAGTCTCAGCGCCAGATACCAAAGGAGCCTTGGATGCCTCATCATCCCATCACCCGTGCTTTGATCTCCGTCACAGACAAGACCGGAGTTGTAGAATTCGCTCGGAGTCTTTCGGAGGAATTCGGAGTCGAGATCATCTCGACAGGTGGTACTGCCCGTGTATTAGAAGAGGCAGGCGTCACGGTCAGACCTATAGATGACGTTACCGGATTTCCAGAGATGATGGATGGCCGGGTGAAAACACTTCATCCTAAAGTACACGGAGGGCTTCTCGCCAGAAGAGACTCAAACGAGCATCTAGCTGATGCAGAAGAGAATAGCATCCAACTCATAGACCTAGTGGTGGTCAATCTATATGAGTTCGAGAAGACCGTGGCGGATCCGAAGGTCGAATTCTCACACGCTATAGAGAATATAGATATCGGCGGGCCTTCTATGTTGCGCTCTGCTGCTAAGAACCATGACGCTGTGACCGTAGTGACAGATCCAGATGATTACGGGGCCGTTCTTTCACAGATGCGTGCGAATTCTGGTTCGACCACACTTGAGACCCGACGTGAGCTTGCGCTCAAGGTCTACCGCCTGACCAGCGCATATGATTCTGCCATCTCCTCATGGCTGGGCGCACGACTTGCAGATGAAGCCTTTTCAGAACAAGAAGACCTCATCCTCACTAAAGTCCAGGATCTCAGATACGGTGAAAACCCACACCAGAAGGCCGCTTTCTACTTGATGCCGGATGCATCTGAGAATTCACTGGGCCGTGCTGAACAACTGCAGGGCAAGGAGCTCTCATACAACAACTACCTTGATACGGATGCCTGCTGGGCAGCGGTGAGAGAGTTCAGTGATCCAGCTGTGGTGATCGTCAAGCATACCAATCCATGCGGTGTTGGTATCGCACAAGATGTAGCTGATGCTTATGACCGTGCATACACTGCAGACCCCATCAGTGCTTACGGTGGGATCATGGCCGTTAATCGTACGGTGACCGCAGAGCTCATAAGGCGTGTTCAGGGCAATAAGCTGTTCTTAGAAGTGATCATAGCGCCGGATTTCCAGCCTGAGGCACTTGAGCTTCTGGCTACGAAGAAGAATCTACGCGTACTCAAGACGGGTGGTTTGGATCCAGTTGCAGCCCACTATGAGTACCGCAGCGTTGAGGGCGGTATGTTAGTACAAGAGGCGGACCGCGTAGCAGAGGAACCGGAAACATTCACTATTCCAACCAAGTTGGCACCCACGGCTGAGCAGATGGCGGACCTCCTCTTCGCTTGGCGTGTCTGCAAGTCGGTGAAGTCCAACGCGATCCTGCTGGCCAAGGACGGCCGGGAGATCGGTATGGGCGCAGGTCAGCCTAACCGTGTGAACTCGGCGCGCATCGCCATCGAGCAGGCCGGAGAAGCAGCCACCGACTCCGTTATGGCATCCGATGCCTTTATCCCGTTCGACGACACCATCCGAGCTGCCGCCAAAGCTGGCGTCAGGGCCATCATCCAGCCCGGCGGTTCCATCCGAGATGAAGACGCCATACGTGCTTGTGATGAAGAGGGAATAGCCATGGTCTTCACAGGGCATCGTCACTTCAAGCACTGATCCCCTGGAGGGCACATGAAGGAATACATCGAGGTAACGCCTCTGGAAGCTCGCAACGCGGACTCTTCGTCGGGCGAGAAGGACGCGTCCACCCCTGAGTCCCGTTCGAAACTCGTGCACGCGGTGGTCGTCGAGGATGAGGGTCCTGGAACGCACGATCACGTATCACAGGAACCGACCGGTACGTACGTGGATGCTCACATCATCGAGGAGAGCCCGCAGGTCCGTTCGGGCCGAGTGGGCAACGTTACATATATGTACGCGTCGGGTGATCCGAACGCGAACGTGTCTGTGGGATCGATCTTCGGCACGCTCGCGAAGCGCATGGTGGGTCTCTTCCTCATCATGATCGGCATCCCCATGCTGATTCTGCCCGGACCGGGCTTGGCGAGCATCGGGGTCGGGCTGTTCCTGCTCTTCTCGCCATCCCGCTCCGCCGTCACGCAAGGCGGTTCCGCTGATGGCAGATGAGATATTGGACGACGGTTCGGGTCTGGGTACTCCCGTCATCGAGCTGAGGTGGCGTCTCCAGAACAGGAAGCTGCATCTTCCGCAGCGGCATCTGCGCATGTTGCCGGCGCTCGGGTTCTCCGAGGCCTTGGCAGCGTGGGTTCAGCAGCATGTGGAGTGGACCATCGAGAAGACACCGGACGATCCCGACGGTGTGCTCATCACCGCTCTCTACGGAAGCGGTAAAGCGCTCATGAGGATCGAGCCCTATGCGGAGCCCGATGAGATGACGGCGGACGAGATGGTCCCGTCCTTCTCGCCCGCTCAGGAAGACGGCGTAGCTGACACGGTGCTGTGGGTGGCTGAAGGCGACCGGATCATCGTGGTGGACGAGCCTGATCGGATGAGGTCGGCAGTCAACTCCCTCATGGTGGACCTGGCGCGGACGACAGGGGCCTCGGTCGAGGTCGTGCCAGCGCTACCTGAGGACTTCGACACTACGGATGAGTCCGTCGAGGTGTTCTACGTATCGGATGAACATGGGGTCGTAGGTTCGGTGGACCGATCGGGGTCCGTCGTGGAGCGGCTCGTTTCCTATTATCGGAAGTCATTGGACACGCTCAACGCGTGAGGAAGAGGTAGATGATGGATATCGCGTTCGAAGGCGCATCGCTGGATGTTCAGCAGGATAAGTATGCTGAACTGCTCGTTCGCAAGGCCGCCAATCTACAGCAGGATCAGGAGCTCGTGCTGAGTGCTCCCATCCAGGCTGCCGGATTCGCTCGGAAGGTCGCGCGCGCAGCATATGACGCCGGCGCTCGCCACGTGACCGTCATCTGGGGCGATGACGAGATGGGCCGCATCATCTACGACGGCAGTCCGATCGATTACTTCGAGACGTACCCGCAGTGGGCGGCCGACCGGATGAACCAGATGGCCAACGAAGGCGCTGCATTCCTCATGCTCACCGGCTCCGATCCCGAAGCTCTCAAGGGCGTAGATCCTCGCAAGCCTGCTTTGAGTCGCAAGGCTGCTCACGAGTCCATGAAGGACTACCGTCGCGCACTCGACTTCGGGCGTAACGTCTGGGTGATCGCCGGTGTGCCCACTCCAGCATGGGCGACCATCGTCTTCCCGGATGCAGATAAGGACGAGGCCGTACTCAAGCTCTGGAACGCCATCCTGAAGACCGCCCGCGCTGATGGTGATGATCCGATCAAGTCCTGGTCCGATCACAAGGAGACCTTCGATGCACGCAAGGAATTCCTCAATGCGGAGCGCTTCGATCGTCTTCACATCACGAGCGCGAACGGAACCGACCTCACTGTGGGCATGACCGGCAAGCACACGTGGAGCGGTGGGGGAGCGGAGACTGTGGATGGCCGCTACTTCTTCCCTAACGTCCCGACCGAAGAAGTCTTTACCTCGCCGGATTACCGCCGTACCGAGGGCATCGTGTATTCAGCAATGCCGCTCGTGTACCAAGGCACGATCATCGACGACTTCTGGTTCCGGTTCGAGGACGGCTCCGTGGTCGAGTTCGACGCCGCTCAGGGCAAAGAGGTGCTCCAGGAGCTTCTCGACACCGATGACGGAGCTCGCCGCCTCGGTGAGGTAGCGCTCATCCCCAAGACGAGTCCGATCCGCCAGACCGGCATCCTCTTCTACAGCACGCTCTACGATGAGAACGCCTCATGCCACATAGCTCTGGGCCTCGGCTTCCCCGATTGCTACGAAGGCGGCCTGGACATGGACGAGGATTCGCTCTTCGCCGAAGGCGTCAACAAGTCCGTCACCCACGTGGACTTCATGATCGGAGCGGACGACCTACAGATCGACGGGTATACCTCGGATGGCGAGAAGACCACGATCTTCAGGGATGGCGTGTGGGCACCCGAGTTGAACCTGGGCTGATCGAGCGCATGAGCGACCGCTGAGACCGGAGGTATCGGAACATGGATCGCACCAAGGAAGCTACAGCTGAGATGAAGGAGAAGCTGGACGCCATGAAGGCTGAATTGGCACCGGCTCTCGAGCTCATCAAGGAATATCAGGCGGCCGGCGAGGACATCAAGCCGAAGGCGTACGAGATCGAGACGCGCATGGCCGTCGTGCAGGAGTTGGCGGAATCGATCACCGCTAAGATCGAGATACTCCAACAGGAGATGGAAGCACGCGATCAGTAGCTCAGGAAGGTGAAGTCATGAGTCTGGTGTCTGAGCTGCTCAAAGCAGCCGGAGGTAACGATCTCCTCTCCGAGGTGCGTTCCATGGCGGACGAGGATACGACGAGTCCTCGCGAGAAGAGTGTGCGTAACCACGTCTTCATCCCCTATATCCAGCAGGATGACCTTCTAGCTGCACCCGTTTCCAGCTTGGATGTGGGTGATATCCCCTCAGGCCCCGTGCTGTTCCATAAGGACCAGGCAGCTCGTGATGCGGCGATCGTAGCTGTAGACGGTCCCAAGCATGATGGAGATATCCCGCTGGAAGATACGCCAGCAGTACCCAAGGCACGTCCAACTGGGGCTGTACGCACAGTGGTCAAGAAGAATCTGAAGTACGCGATACTCATCGCGCTTGTTGCATTCCTCTCTAACCTTGCTTTCGAGTTCGGCTGGTTGGAGCTTGGTCGAGCTGCCGATGGATTAGGCCAGCTCTTGATAGCTATCTTCCCTATCTACTTCTTCTATACGTTGTTCGTAGCATTCAGGAATTCCCTGGTTGATCTTCGCAAGAAGAACGAGTGGAAAGAGTTACTGGATCAATCATTGGGGAACTAAGAGCTCTGTGATTCGCGTAGAAGCGGTTATGATGGATTATCATGGGTAGTCGCATTCCGTATGCAATGGGGACCGTTAGCTCAGTTGGTAGAGCAGAGGACTTTTAATCCTAAGGCCCGGGGTTCGAGCCCCCGACGGTCCACCACTCACTGCTTCGTTCGCGCTTCAGCCACCAATAACGCGATGACCGTCTTGCTATCCACCCGCTGGGTCGTCTCCATCAGCTCCCGCACTTCTTCCAGTTCGTATAACCCCACACGCACGAACTCATCTTCATCCGGATGACTCTCGCCCTTGCACAGATCGGTCGCTAGGTACAGGTGCATCAGCTCGTCGCTGAAGCCGATGCTCGTTGCGGTCGTCGTGAGGTGCTCCCACGTGTCTGCCTCGTAGCCGGTTTCCTCGGAGAGCTCGCGCTTAGCGCAGTCCAAGGGTTTCTCGCCCGGATCCAACTTGCCTGCTGGGATCTCCAGACTGACCAGATCGACCGCTACTCGGTACTGTTCCACCAGGAGGAGTCTGCCCTCGTCATCGATGGCTATGATGCCCACGGCGCCGGGATGGCGGATGACGTCTCGGTGTGCTTCTTTTCCATTGGGGAGGGTGACGGTGACGTCCTCAGCGGTCAGGAAGGACCCACGCCACACTTCGCGGGAGTCGATGATGGTCTCCGAAATGTCCTGGGTGTCGGGATTCGCCATATGATACCTCGCAGGTCGCCGGATGAACGGTGCTCATACCTAGTAGAATATGCCCATATGACTTCCGGGGAGAGGAAGCTTGTGAGCCAGAGTACGGGAGCGAGCGAAGAACGCAGGTACAAGTACGATGCGTTCATCAGCTATCGGCATATCAAGCCGGACATGATCATCGCTGAGAAGCTGCACAAGGCTATCGAGACCTTCAAGGTGCCGCGCGCTCTTCGGGCTGACGGGAAAGCGCACGATTATCGTGTGTTCCGCGATCGTGATGAGTTGGCTACGCGTGATCTGTCAGATTCGCTGGACGAAGCCCTCGAGGATTCCGAATTCCTGATCGTCATCTGCTCCAAGCGCACGCCGGAATCCTACTGGTGTACGCGTGAGGCGGAGCTCTTCAAGAAGACCCACCCGCATGAGAACATCATCCCGATACTGATCGAGGGTGAACCGTCGGATTCGTTCTCCGAGCCACTTCAGAATCTGGAAGGCACGCGCGTCAACGAGGACGGTTCGGAGGAGATCGTCTCGCTGGAGTTGCTGGCAGCTGACCTGAGGCCGGATGCCGTCAAGGCTCCCGAGTTCCCCGGATACGCGGAGCTGGAAGCCAAGGCATCTCCTGAGCTCGAGAAGCTCGCCGATCGGTCCGTGGACATCCTCAAGAAGTCAGAGATCTACCGCATCATGGCCACCATGCTGGGTGTCTCGTACGGTGATCTCAAACAGCGGCATCGTGAACGCCGCATGCGCATCATGATCGCCGTGGGCGCCATCATCATAGCCAGCTTGCTCGTGTTCGGTACGTTCATGACCCGCATGTTCATCCGCGCCACGAACGCGGAGCAGTCGGCCAACGAGCAGATCTCCCTCATGACCATGGACTACGCCAAGAAGGCCAACGACACCGGTAACAGAGCGTTCGCGCTCCTCCTGGGCGAGAAGGCCATGGAATCCTCCACCCCGGACATGGATCAGATCGATCGCATCAAGGCGCAGCACATGACCGTCATGAACGATGCGCTCTTCTATCCGGCGGGCTACAACAACCTGGTCATCCCCGTAGGTACGGATTCCCCGTTCTTCTCGCTCGGCAGGAACTCGGACTGGGTCCTCACGGGAGGGCTCGGGAACGACGCCAACTTCTGGAACCTGGACAACGGAGCCATAATCAGGACGCTCACGTTCGACGCTTCGGTTGCCTCCGTAGCTGCGGCGTACAAGACGGACCGCGCGGCCATCGCAACGGTGGACGGGAGGATCCACCTCGTGGACACGACCACCTTCGAGTACGAGACCTTCGACGGAGACGGCCTCATGGCCAGTGAGATGGCGTTCTCCTACGGTGACACCTACCTCTTCACGCGCAGCGACCGCTTCGGCATCACCGTCTACCACGCGGATGACATGACGATCGCCCACCAGAAGCCGCTCTCGCTCGAGAACAATCTGCGGTACGTGGCCATCTCTCCGGACGAGCGGACCTACGTCCTCTCCACGTCCAACGGTGATGTGATCGAGTACGACCTCGAGTCGGGCGAGAAGGCACGGACCATCGTGGAAGGTGCCGGTCGTGATGGGTACGTGGTGACGATCCTGCGGTTCTCGCGCGATGGCTCGAAGCTCGTGGTTCCTATCCGGACTCCCGATGACGAGGGAGCACTCCGGGTATTCGATCGCACGACGGGTGCGCATCAGGATCTCCTGGAGGGGAACCTGCGGTTCGTGACCGATTTCGTGCTCGATCCCGAAGCCGAGGTAGCCTACGTGCTGAGCGGGGGAGACGTCGCCGTCTACAGTCTGGAGACGATGGAGTACGTCCGCGCTCTGTTCACCACGGACATCGGCCAGGATTTCCAGAGCGTACGCATCTCCACAGACGGTGACACAGTTGCCGCTCTTGATGACAGAGGGAAGGTCTACTACTGGAACGGTCTCACGGCGGAGAACGCCGAGGGCACGATATTCGCGGAGACGTCCGATCCCACGACGCACGCTGCTTCCGTGGTCAGCTCCGCCTTCACGCCTGATGGGGAACATTTCGTGAGCAGCTCGCTCGACACCACGATCCGCGTGGGCAACATACGAGGCACCCTCACCGAATCACGCATACCCGGGAGGTTCTTGGCCACGAGTCCCAACCATCGCTTCGTCCTCGTGGCCACGGAAGAAGCAACCCTCGGACTCTTCGATTGGCAGTCGCGCGAGTTCAGGGAGCTCACCATCCAGGATGAGTTCGTGGACAGCTTCTTCGTGTCGTGGGCCGTGAGCGATGATGGCGGGTTGGTGGCTCGTACCAGCATCAGTGACATGAACGCGCTCATCTTCGACACGGAGAGCGGCACCGCTATCAACTCGACCCGCACGTTCGATGTCGTGCAGGGCTACATCACCATCGTGGATGAGCTGCAGTTCATCGAGGACTCTCAGAAGATCCTGACCGCCCATTACGACCGCATCCGGATCAGCGATACCAGGACGGGTGAGACGCTCGAGGAGTTCGTGCTGGAGAACGACGGCCTCTTCAGCGTCCTGGCGGATCCCGGAGGCGCGTACGGCGTGGCCAACTTCACGGATGATACGGCTCAGATCATCGACCTGAAGACCGGGGAGTCCGTCGCCTCGCTCACGGGGCGCATCCTCCAGCTGGATGTGACGGACGGCCAGCTCGTCTCCGCGACGACCGACCGCGGCGGCACGTTCTACCGCTGGACTCCCGACGGCGAGGTGGAGGCCATCGCCGCGAATGCCGAGCGCCGCGGTACGCAGAGCTCTTCCCTCAACGTGGATGTGGTCTCACATGACGGCGACTTCCTCATCACCTCGACCTCCGACAACAAGCTCATCCTCACGGATATAGCCACGGGCGAGAGGATCCGGACGTTCGCATCCGAAGCAGGTGGCGTGCCTCGGGGCACCTTCGATCCCGCCGGATCGGCGGTCGCGTACGATATGGATGACGAATCCATGGTGATAGTGGATGTCCACGGATACGACGAACTCGAGGAACGGGCTCGTACTATCCTCGATGGGCGCGACTTGACCGATGATGAACTCCGATCGATCGGAAGGTCCCGATGACACGATCGTCAGAAGGCATGTACGAAGCGGTGACGTTCTTCTTCAAGAAGTACAGCAAGCTGCTGCGCACGATCCTCTACATCACGAGCTTCATCTTCGCCGTGATCGGGTCGTTCCAGCTCCTCGCCCCCAAGGCCGAGAACCCGCTCATGCTCATCCCAGGGATCGCCTATACCGTCATCAAGCTCTATGTCTTCTCGCCCGCTGTGACGCCGGGGAACCCCGCACCCCTCCTCTTCCAGATCGCCACGTGGCTGGCGCCGCTCTCCACGGTCATCGGGTTCTTCTCGGTGTTCGAGGAGGTCTACGTGCGTGTGCGCTCCTACGTGCGCGCTCGGGGCGGCGAGCGCATCATGGTCATCGGGCTCACGCCTGATTCGGAGATCTTCCTCAAGAACCTGACCACCGGTGGGCGCAAGGCGGTCCTTCT
>CAYVBA010000037.1:0-12226 GCA_964448475.1 uncultured Coriobacteriales bacterium | reverse complement strand
GGAGCGATAGCCGGTCTCAAACAAGGTTATGGGCGTAGTGAAGGGCCGTGGCAGGTCCATGATAAGGCCTTCCTCGTGAATGAGGAGCACCGCAAGAGGACCGAACGCGAACGCGAAGCAGCGGTGCGTGGCGAGGAGATCGTCACCGGTCCAGACGTTGAGCTCATGAGCGTGAGTTCGGATGAACTCACGGATGAAGCACGGAAGAAGGAGTAAGCCTCAATGGCAGAGGTCAGGCAACATACATTGGCAGTATTCATAGACTACGAGAACCTCGCGCTCGGAACTGGTAAGCGCGATAGGCGGGGCAACCAGAAACCTGGTCCTGCACCCGATATGGTCAAGATCCTGGAGCGCCTGGTCGAGAAGGGCCGGGTCTCCGTCAAGAAGGCGTATTGTGACTGGCAGCGCTTCCCGGATGCGGTCACCCCATTGCATGAGCAAGGTATCGACCTCATGGAGATCCCCGATCGTGCGTTCACGGGGAAGAACTCCGCCGACATCCGACTCGTCGTCGATGCGATGGAGATGTGTTATACGAAGGAGCATATAGATACGTTCGTCGTCGTCTCCGGTGACTCGGATTTCTCGCCCCTCGTCTCCAAGCTCAAGGAGGAGGGCAAGGTCGTCATCGGGGTGGGTATGAAGGACTCCACTTCAGCCCTGCTCGCGAATAACTGCGATGAGTTCATCTTCTACGAAGAGCTTCGTGGGCCTGATACTGCACCGCGCTACGGTGGCATCGTGGAGAAGCGTAAGGAGAAGCTCTATCAGCTTCTGTTCGATACGATCGAGGCACTACAGCGTGAGAACGTCGATCGCATGCATGCCTCACTCCTCAAGGACACCATGCGCAGGAAGCGCCCCGATTTCTCGGAAACGGGATACGGATTCCGTTCGTTCACGCAGGTTCTGGAAGAGGCTGAGAGCCTCGGGTTCATCACCATGCATAAGGATGCGAAGTCCGGCACGTGGGTCGTCGAAGGATTCGCGAGTTAGTGGCCGCTCAGGAGTTCTATGCCACCTGCGGAACGGGTCTCGAAGGCCTGCTGGCCGATGAGCTGCGCTCACTCGGCTTGACTCGTGTGCGCCCCCTCACGGGAGGCGTCGCGTTCTTCGGTTCGCTCAAGGACGGCTACCGTGCTTGTCTCTGGTCGCGCATAGCGAGCCGCGTGCAGCTCGTGCTCACGCGCATCGGCGCCAAGGATGCTAACGCCCTCTACGAAGGAGTTCGCACCATCGAGTGGTCCGATCACCTCGCTCCCGGTGCTACACTCGCCGTCACGGCCCGCGGTCGCAATGACCAGCTCGTGGACACCAGATTCACTGCGCTGCGCGTCAAGGACGCCATCGTGGATACCTTGCGTGACCTGCGCGGAGAACGTCCCGATGTGGATACCCGCACTCCGGATGTGCTCGTGGACGTGACGCTTCGGGGCGAGAAGGCCACGGTGGCCATCGACCTGTCGGGTGAGGCGCTCCATCGCCGTGGCTATCGCGTCCCAGGGGAGCAGACCACCGCACCTCTGAAGGAGAACCTCGCGAGTGGACTGCTGGCCGCCGGCCGATGGTTCGCCATCTCGCGTGCGGATGATGCCGTACTCGTGGATCCGCTCTGTGGTTCGGGAACGATAGCCATCGAAGCGGCGTTATCAGCGCTCGACCGTGCACCGGGCCTCCTACGTTCGCGCTGGGGTTTCACCGGCTGGGCGGGGCACGACGCGGATGCGTGGGATGACCTATTGGCAGAGGCCGATGATCGTGCGGAGGTAGGAGCCGAGCGCGGTATCCATATCTTCGCTTCTGACTCCGACCCCAAGGCCATCGACCTCGCGCGTCGCGGCGCTGCCCGTGCAGGAGTGGCCTCGTACATCACGTTCGCGGTATGTGACGTCGCGGAACTCGATCCAGCACCTTGGGCAGATCGCGAGCATGTGCTCTTCGCTCTGAACCCGCCGTACGGTGAGCGTATGGCATCCGGAGCTGAGCTCCCTGCTCTCTACACGGCGCTCTCACGGCTCGTCAACGCCGAGGGCAGTATAGACGCACCCCTCGCTATCATCACGCCCGACGAGCGCATCGCGCTCTTCATCGGCCGCGTGCAGCAGTCCGAGCTCGAAGTGAGGAACGGTCCCATCGTCTCAGCATTCCGTGTCTTCTCGCCCCGCAGCGAGAACGATGCGTCGGGAGCAGTTGCGAACGTCACGCTGAAGGATGGGCGAGAGGTGCCCGTGCTCATCGAACGGAGCGATCAGTTCGCTGCCCGCCTCACCAAGGTGGCACGCGAGCGGCGGAAGTGGGCCAAGCGGGACGGCGCTTCGTCGTATCGCATCTACGACCAGGACCTACCGGACTACGCAGTTTCGATAGACATCCATGCAGGAGCAGGGCCTGATGAGGGTTCGACTTTCGTTCAGATTGCGGAGTATGCTCCGCCTAAGGAGATCGATCCGGGCGTGGCACGCGCCCGCCTCGCCGACGCTGTGAGCCTCACGAGCGTCATCCTGGACGTGGATCCGCGCAACATCTTCGTCAAGGAGCGCCGCCGTTCCAAGGGCGGCGCGCAGTACGGAGCGGATCTGTCGGGCGAGAAGCGCGTGGCGATCGTTGAGGAGGATGGCATCCTCTTCGAGCTGGACATGGCGAGCCGTCTGGATACGGGACTCTTCCTGGATCATCGGCCTATGAGGCGTAGGCTCCGCGCTGAGGCGAGCGGCAAGCGGGTTCTCAACCTCTTCTGTTACACGGCTACGGCTACCTGTCATGCCATCGAAGGGGGAGCGATCGAGACCGTTTCGGTGGACCTCTCCGGTCCGTATCTGGAGGTGGCCGAACGAAACTTCAAGCTCAACGGCTACCGTACGGAAACGAATCAACTGATCAAGGCAGACGTCCTGGAATGGATATCGGATGCCCGCCATTCGAGCGAACGCTTCGACGTCGTCTTCTGCGATGTGCCCACGTTCTCCAACTCGAAGGACATGCGGGCGCGGTCGTTCGAGGTCCAGCGCGACCATGTGGAGCTGCTGATAGACGTCTCGCGGGTGCTCACGCGCGAGGGGGTCGCGTACTTCTCGACCAACAGGCGGGACTTCACCCTGGACATCGAGGCGCTTGCCAAGGCGAAGGTGGTCGTCGAGGACATCAGCGCCTCCACGATACCCGAGGATTTCGCCCGTACACCGCGTATACACAAGGCTTATTCGCTGCGTCGCGAATAGGGTAAGAACGAGAACACACTTCGAACAGAGGAGACAGAAGGATGACCAAGGAGAAGGATATCAACGAGCGGCAGATCGTGTTCGACACATCTGCTGATAACCAGGAGACTGCTGACGCTGCTATCTCGGACCCGGCCATCCTGAATGCACTGATCGAGGCTTTGTCCGGTGATGACAGACGTGTGCGTCAGTACTCAGCCAGCACCATCAGGACCATATCGCGCACGAATCCCGAACTGCTGCTCGACCACCTCGATGACATCGCGGATGCACTCCACCGTCCCGAAGCGCAGACCAGGTGGGAAGCGCTCGAGGTCATGGTTCATATGGCTGTTGCTGATCCGGAAGCAGCAGCTCGCGCGTTCGAAGGAGCCGAGGATGCCCTCTACGACGAAGATTCAGGTTCGGTCCGCGTAGCTGCCTTCGAGTACTTCACGGCGTTCGGCGCCACCTCGAGTGAGCGCTCGGATCAGGTCTGGCCGCTGCTGGATGATGCCATCCAGTGTTACCACGGTGACCCCGAGTTCGGCGAGATGTTGAACTTCCTGCGCCGCTTCGTCGAGGGTGACATCTCCAAGGAGACCATCGCCGGCATCAAGGAGCGCCTCGCGTTCGACGCCGAGGGCGGCAAGGGCTACATCCAGAAGCAAGCACGGGCGATCCTGGCCTACCTCGAAGAGGCAGGGAAGTAGCATCGCGGGCTTCTCGCCCCGGAATGACACGACTTCACGACGAAACCATCCACGAGCAAAGGAGCTCCCCTCATGGCACAGCACACGGTGACACTCATCCCTGGAGACGGTATCGGACCTGAAATCACGGACGCCATGCGGCGCGTCGTGGATGCGACCGGTGTGGATATCGAGTGGGAGGTGGCCGAGGCCGGTACCGCCGTCATGGATCAGTACGGCACTCCCTTGCCCGAGCACGTGCTCGACTCCATCCGTAAGAACCGCGTGGCCATCAAGGGCCCCATAACCACACCTGTGGGTACGGGTTTCCGCAGCGTGAATGTGGCTATC
This sequence comes from uncultured Coriobacteriales bacterium, assembly GCA_964448475.1. Lineage (GTDB taxonomy): Bacteria > Actinomycetota > Coriobacteriia > Coriobacteriales > CAYVBA01 > CAYVBA01. Next base: position 7,983 of record CAYVBA010000037.1, on the reverse strand, counting down.
AGGAAGGCGCTCGATCTGTACGTGAATCTGAGGCCGTCGTTTTCGATGCCGGGTAACGGTGCGCGCTACGAGGATATCGACCTCGTAGTGGTCCGTGAGAACACCGAGGATCTCTACGCAGGCATCGAGTTCGAGAACGGATCACCTGAAGCGGCCAAACTGATCGAGTTCGCGAAAGAGGCTACGGGTGAGAGCATCCGGCCTGACTCCGGCATCTCGCTCAAGCCGATCTCCGTCACCGGCTCGGAGCGTATCGTGCGCTGGGCGTTCGAGTACGCGCTAGCCAACGACCGCAAGAAGGTCACCGCCGTGCATAAGGCCAATATCCTCAAGCATTCCGACGGCCTCTTCCTGGACGTGGCACGCCGCGTGGCAGAGGAGTACGAGGGTCGCGTGGAGTTCGAGGACCGCATCGTGGACGCTACGAGCATGGGTCTGGTACTGCGGCCGCAGGACCTGGACGTCATGGTCATGCCCAACCTCTACGGTGACATTCTGTCTGATATCGCCGCTGGTCTGATAGGCGGATTGGGTATCGCTCCGGGCGCCAACATAGGTGCGGACTACGCCGTGTTCGAGCCTGTCCATGGTTCTGCCCCCAAGCACGCCGGTCACAACCGCGCCAACCCGACGGCCCAGATCCTCTCGGCTAAGTTGATGCTGGATCACCTGGGTGAACGCGAGGCGGCAACCCGTATGCTCGATGCGATCCGCTCCGTCCTGGCCGAAGGTGAGGACGTGACCTACGACATCAAGCGCACGCTTACCGGTTCTACTGATGGCAGCGTGAGTACGTCTGCGTACGCCGACGCGATCATCGCGAAGCTCGCGTAGGTAAGGACCATGGAGCAGGAACGCTGCCCGGACTGCGCTGCCCTCATCGATGACGATGAGCGCTACTGCCACAACTGCGGAACATTGTTGCAGGATCCGCTTCCGTCGCGGCGTTCCGTATCCCGTGAATTGCTCGAGCGGTATGACGCTGAATCTCGCGAGAAGGACGTGGATGACCGTACGGTGGAGCCCTCCATCACCACGGTGATGGAGCTTCCCGAGCGTTTCGTCTGTCCCGAATGTGGTGCGTACCTGGAAGATGATGAGCACGAATGCGATGCCTGCGGCATGCAGGTGACACTACAGATGCGTAAGCCCGATCCGTTCCTCGATCCGCTTAGCGTGCGCGAGGTGCTCACGGCAGCGGATGACCCCGAACCCGATCCTGTGGTGGAGGAGTCTCAGCACCGTAAGATGTCGGGCAGCACGATAGCGACCCTGTTGGCCACCGTAGCCGTCATCGCCTTCGGCACCTTCAGCCGGTGCTCGGGGACGCTCTGACGATCCGAGGAGGAAGCACCACCATGGAGTCGAGGAACGGGAGAGGCCGCAGATTCGCTGAGGCATCGCGGTACGAAGGCGGCCGGGCTTCTCGCCCACCCGTGACAGGAGCGCTCCTGTTGATCGCAGCTGTGCTCGGCCTGGTGGTCGGTGCGCTGATCGGGCATTTCGTGACGCGCGTGCTCACAGGGAATCCGTCGGTCGAGACCACGTACACGCAGGAAGAAGCCTCTAAGGGAGTCGTGGCCACGTATACCTACGACGGTGAGACCTACGAGGTCACAGCACTCGACGCCCTCGAGGATGCGGGTACTCTGGCAGATGCCGAAGTGGAACCGGGCGTCTATTCCGCCCCGAACGCCGATGCCATCCTGGCCGCGGCGCGCAACGGGTTGGCGCTCACGATGGCCGAGAAGGCCGGGATCGTCGTGACCGACGAGATCCATGCGGAATACCTGCAAGCATCCTTCGGAACCACGGATCCCGCACAGGTGGCTGAGATCGTGGGCATGCCCGCCGAGCAAGCGGAGCGCATCACCCGCGAGGCCGCCACGCTGTACGAGTACCGCAAGTCGGTAGCACCCCTTCCTGACATGACGGCGCCGGTCGAACCCGCTGAGCCCGAAGCCGGTGCCGAGGAGGTCCGTACCGCTGAATACGCGCAGTACGTGATCTCGGTGGCGGGGGATGCATGGGATGCGTCTAACGGGACGTGGGCGGACCCCGAGAGCGCGTTCGCGCAGTCCATGGGCCTGACCGACTTCTCAGCGGAGTCAGCCGATCATCACGCGGCACGTACGGCGTTCTACTTGGCACAGGATGCGTATTTCGAGAAGCGCCGAGCGGCATCGCAAGCATGGCTCGACATCCTGAACGAAGCGTTCTCCGAGGCCGACATCAGGATCGGAACGTTGGCAACTGCGCCTACCGACGGAGCGGAGTGATCCCGTGCGCATCCTCGTCAGTTCTTGTCTCGCAGGTCACGAGGTGCGCTACGACGGGAGAGCCAGGACATCCCCAGCTGTGGAGGCGCTGATCGCGCGCTCCGAGAGCTCGCATCTGTGCCCCGAAGTGGCAGGCGGCCTTCCCGTACCGCGTGATGCAGCAGAACTGCGACCCGGCTCCGACGGCCGGGTGCTCACCACAGCGGGCGCGGACGTCACCGAAGCGTACGAGCGCGGAGCGCAGCTCATGGTGGAGCACGCGCGTGAGTTCGACCCCGACCTCGTCATACTCATGGACCGAAGCCCTGCCTGCGGCTCGGGTCGCATCTACGACGGCACCTTCACCGGTAACCTCACGGCGGGGGATGGTATCGCTGCCCGGGCGCTCGCGGAGGCCAGGTTCCCCGTCTTCGCAGCGAGCGAGCTCGAGCGCATCATGGTCTCACCCGAGCACCCGCTTACGATCGTGCTGGGCTCGGGCTTCTCGCCCGTAGCGCACGCCGTGACCGCGGAGGAGCGCATCCCGTACGAGGAGATCCTCCCCTTACAGCGCGGAGGATCGGTCCCAGGACACGGATCGGAACTCATCCGCGGGACGTTCGGGGGAGTGCCGGTGCTCGTCTACACGGGTCGTATCCATGGCTACCAGGGATATTCCGCGTACGAGACGACCGCGCTCATCAGAGACGCCCACGCCCGCGGTTCGCGCACCGTCATCCTCACCAACGCATCGGGTGGCGTCAGTCCCGCGGCGCGCGCGGGAACGCCGCTCATCATCACGGATCACCTGAACCTCACGGGCGATAACCCCCTCATAGCCCCCGAACCCGCAGCTCCGGACGGTGTCTTCGTGGACATGTCGGACGCGTACTCACCGCTGCTCCGCACGATCGCAGCTGCGGTCATGGGCGAGAAGGACCAGCCGTTCACCACCGGCGTCTACGCCTCCGTCCACGGTCCGTCGTACGAAACGCCTGCTGAGGCGCGCATGATAGCGAGCCTCGGGGCTGATTGCGTGGGGATGTCCACCGTGCACGAAACGATCCAAGCTCGGGCACTCGGAATGTCCGTGCTGGGGATCTCACTCGTGACGAACGTGAGCGGTGCCACGAGCGCTCACGATGAGGTCCTCTATGTGGGGATGCGGAGTGGTCATGGACTCGTGAGCGTACTGGAGGGAATCGGTACGTCCCTCTCGCTATAATGACCAGCGGTATACAACGGAAGCAAGGAGTAGTACACGTGGATCACCATATCAAGGACATCGGACTGGCCGATCAAGGTCTCAAGAGGATCGAGTGGGCCGAGCGGGACATGCCCGTCCTCGCCTCCATCCGTGAGCGTTTCGAGGCAGAGAAGCCCTTCGAGGGCATCCGTATCTCGGCATGCATGCACGTCACCACCGAGACCGCGAGTCTCGTCCGCACCCTGAAGGCCGGCGGTGCTGATGCCGTGCTCGTTGCGTCCAACCCGCTCTCCACGCAGGATGACACGGCGGCCGCCATCGTGAAGCACATCGGCGTACCCGTCTTCGCCGTCCGCGGTGAGGACACGGAGACCTATTACGAGCACATCCAGAAGGCCATCGATCACGCCCCCCACATCCTCATGGATGACGGTGCGGACGTGGTGAGCATCATCCATGACAAGCATCCTGAGCTCCTCGAGGACATGATCGGCGGAACCGAGGAGACCACCACGGGCGTCATCCGCCTGGCGGCCATGGCTGCCGACGATGCGCTCAAGTACCCGGTCATCGCAGTGAACGATGCCAAGACCAAGCACTTCTTCGACAACCGTTACGGTACCGGTCAGTCCACGCTGGACGGCATCGTCCGCCTGACCAACCGTCTGCTCTCCGGCCGCACCGTCGTGGTGTCCGGTTACGGATGGTGCGGTAAGGGTCTCGCTCTTCGTGCTGTGGGCATGGGAGCGGATGTCATCGTCTGCGAGATCGACCCCACCGCTGCCATCGAGGCCGTCATGGATGGCCATCGTGTGATGCCTGCTGCTGAGGCCGCTCGTGAGGCCGACGTCTGGGTGACCGTCACCGGTAACCTCAACGTCATCGCCGAGGATTCCTTCAAGAACATGAAGGACGGCGCCATCATCTGCAACTCCGGTCACTTCAACTCGGAGATCGACATCCCGTGGCTCGAGGAGAACGCGGTCGAGAAGACCGAGCTCAAGCCCCTCGTCGTGGAGTACACGCTCGAGGCCGGCAACCGCATCGTCCTTCTCGCCGATGGACGCCTCGTCAACCTGGCAGGCGCTGAGGGACACCCCTCGTCCGTCATGGACATGTCCTTCGCGAACCAAGCGCTCAGTGCTGAGTACCTGGTCGAGAATGCGAAGGATATGGAGCCGGGAGTGTACGTGGTGCCTGAGGAGATCGACTCGAGCATCGCTGCGCTCAAGCTCGAGTCCATGGGCGTGGAGATCGACGTGCTGACCCCCGAGCAGGAGCATTACCTCGCATCGTGGGACATGGGCACCGTCTGATATGAGTATCGAGCACGTACCGCGAACCATAGCGTGGGTCGATGCTGAGGAGGCTGCCTCCTCAGCATCCGTGCGCATGATCGATCAGCGACTGCTGCCCGATGAGCTCGTGATACGGGAGATCGGTACGTACGAGGAAATGATCGACGCCATCAGCACGCTCGCCGTGCGCGGTGCGCCTGCGATCGGCGTCGCAGGCGCCATGGGACTCGGGCTCTGGCTCGTGAACCAGGAGGGGGCCGACGCCTCCGTACCGGGATTCCAGGCTGAGCTCGAGCGCGTCGCGAACGACGTGGCGACCGCCCGCCCCACCGCCGTGAACCTCTCCTACGAGGTCGATCGGTTCCAGTCAGCCATCCGCAGCAGGATCGAGGAGTCGGGTGCGGCGAGCATCACACCGGAATTCGTGAGCGCATACGTGAGAAGCTTGGCCGATGCCGATGAGCGGACGAACCGTTCCATCGGCGAGCATGGTGCGGCTCTCCTGCCCGAGGACGCTTGTGTCATCACGCACTGCAACGCCGGCTCTCTGGCCACCGTCTTCTACGGAACGGCGCTCGGCGTGATCTACGCAGCTCATGAGCGAGGGCGGATCGCTCACGTGTTCTCCGATGAGACGCGCCCCGTCGACCAAGGCAAGCGCCTCACCATGTGGGAGCTTACGCGCGCAGGCGTTCCCGCTACGTTGCAGTGCGATTCCATGGCTGCCGACCTCATGTCACGAGAGCACATAGACGCCGTGATCGTAGGCGCCGACCGCATCGCGGCCAACGGGGACACGGCCAACAAGATCGGCACCTTTCAACTGGCTATCGCCGCTGCGTACCACGGCGTCCCGTTCTACGTGGCAGCCCCGTGGTCGACGATCGACACCTCTGTTCTCACCGGCGCGGACATCCCTATAGAGTTCCGCCATGGGCGAGAAGTGCTGGACCCCCACGACTTCGAGGTCGCGGTACGCAATCCCGCGTTCGACGTCACTCCGGCCCCACTCATAACGGCCATCATCACCGAGAACGGTGTCATCCATCGCTCCGACGGGACGCCCGATGCGCCCTTCGACCTGACGGCCCCGACCTATCGCTGATCGGTCGACCCGTGACGCCCCTACGTGACGCCGGATCCGCGCTCGCGGAACTCATCTGGCCCACGCGGTGCGCGGGTTGTGGTGTGTCCGGCACCGTTCTCTGCGAGTCATGCACGACCGACGTCCAGCTCATAGACCCCACTCACGCATGCCCCGTGTGCGGTGCGGCTTCAGGGCGCATGGCCTGTACGGAGTGCCCCTCACGCACCGTGGAGCTTCCCACCTACAACATCAGCGCCGCGCTCTACGTGGACCCGCTCAAACGAGCCATAGTCACCTTCAAGGAGTACGACGAACTCCGCCTGGCGCCGCTCTTCGCGGACATGATGGCAGCGGCTTTCCGAGCAGCACGCTCCGAGTCCGCCTCGCCCGAGGTCCGCTCTCGTCTCCGCTCCATCGACGCCATCACGCACATCCCGGCATCCGTCGAAGCGTACCGACGCCGCGGCTACGACCACATGGAGCTCATCGCCGCACCGCTCGCAGCAGCACTCGACCTGCCCCATCTCGACGCGCTCGAACGCGTCCTCGGCCGCACCCAGAAACGATTAGGGCGAGAAGCCCGCGCCCTTCTCGCCCGGAAGACGTTCGCCACGGTGGAGGACGTCTCGGGGAGGCGTATCCTGCTCGTGGACGACGTGCACACGACGGGCACCACGCTCGATCACGGCGCGCGCGTGCTGCTGGATGCAGGCGCTGATGACGTGGTGGGGATGACGCTCGCGCGGGTCATGTGACGGTGGCGTACGGGGTCTATGGAATCCCGTTGATAGGCCGCTCCATCTGCTAGACTTCTGAGTACCCTTTCCGAGTCTGTGGTTGCGGGAAGCTCCGCGTGAGCCTCCTTAGTCCAAGGCAGATGCGGCCGAACGGATCCACGTAAGCCGGTGCACAGGTACCGGTGAGCATGGCGCGTCTTAGGGGTAAGTCGTACCGCCCGTTGATGAGGCATCCGCCTCGCGGGCGAGAGGATGATGCAGTGAGGGCTGTCGTGGCCTGAGCGGAAGTCCCGGTACGCGAGTGTGGGGTCAAAGACCAGGTCAGTCGGAAAGGGTCTTTACCGGTAACGCTGGAGGTAGGATGAGCCATAAGATAGCCCGTATCGCGATCGCGGTCCTCATGGTCGTGGTCGCATCGATTCTGTCAGGATGCACGCAGACGTCCGTACAGGAGTCGACGCCTACCCCTCAACCCAAGGTCGCTGAGCCTGACATCGTATCGGCCGGCGTCCTCACCGTGGGCGTGGACTACACGCATGCGCCCTTCTCGGCAAGCACTGACAACGGCGTGGTGGGGCTCGATGTGGATATCGCGGCCGCCATCGCCGATGAGCTCGGCCTCAAGCTGGCTCTCGTGGACGTGTCCGACGGTTCGGGCTCGCAGAAGCTGGCGGATGGTCAGATCGACGCCGTCATGGGCGTGCTCGCTGAGAGCACCGTGGATCCGAACGTCACCGTCGTGGGTCGTTACGTGGCCAACGGCACGAGTCTCTTCACCGTCACCACCAACGGTGAGCCCATCGTGGCCACCGCCCAGGATGTGCTGTCCGGTACGATCGCGTCGCAGCAGGACTCCGTGGCCTCGCACGCATTGCTGGATGAATTCAGTACAGCGGACATCAGAGGCTACGAATCGCTGGATGCAGCGTTCGCGGCTCTCGAGAACGGCGAGGCCAAGTACGTCGTGAGCGAGGCGTACTCCGGTGGCTACCTCACCGCCCGTGCTGATACATTGAGCTTCGCTGGTCTCATCGGTACACCGAAGTCCGTGGGCGTCGGAGTCAGGGCTGACAACAGCGTATTGGGTCAGGCCATCCAGGAGTCACTGGATACGCTCGCCACCAACGGCGTCATCAATCTCCTGCGCTCCATCTGGGTGGGTAACCTGCCGGTCCTCACGAGCGAGCTCGTGGTCAAGCCCGCCGGAGATGCGGAACCCGTCGTTCCCGCTGAGATAGACACCCCCACGGGTGATCCCACCACGGCGGATGAGACCACCTCAGCCGAATAGCCCGAACGTCCTCTTCGGACGACTCCGATACGGACCCCGGTGCCTGATGGGAGTCAGGTGGGGTACCCTTTGCATTGAATGGAAGCCAACGAGAGGAGCCCTATG
>CAYVBA010000036.1:9858-12438 GCA_964448475.1 uncultured Coriobacteriales bacterium | reverse complement strand
TCTCGCCACATCCTCACGTCCACGGGAAGGGAGGCTCCGAACGCTTGGAGGCGCGCATCGGGCGAGCCGGAGAACCGGCCGCCCCACATGCGGTTGGCTGACGTTCCGTGTCCGGATGGATCGGGTGACGTCATGGGCTATTCGCCCTCCTGCTGGAGCAGGTCGCGCTGTGCCGCCCAGACGCGGGTGGGCAGACCCCAGAGCTCGATGAAGCCCTCGGCCGATTCGTGATCGAAGGTGTCGCCCTCGTCGTAGGTGGCCAGGCCGTAGTCGTAGAGCGAGAAGTCCGAGCGGCGACCTACCACGACGCAGGTACCCTTGAAGAAGCGGAGTCTGACCTCGCCGTTGATGTAGTACTGGGTCGTCTCCAGGAACGCGTCGAGGCCCTCCTTGAGCGGTGAGTACCAGAGTCCGTTGTAGACAAGCTGGGCCCAGCGGCTCTCTATGATCGGCTTGAAGTGGAGCACGTCACGCTCGAGGCAGATATCCTCGAGAGCACGGTGCGCCTCGATCAGCGCGAGTGCTGCAGGAACCTCGTAGACCTCGCGGCTCTTCACGCCCACGAGGCGGTTCTCGATGATGTCGATGCGTCCGTAGCCGTGACGACCTGCGATGACGTTGAGCTTCTCGATGATCTCCTGGAAGGACAGCTCCTCACCGTCGAGTGCCGTGGGAAGTCCACGCTCGAACTTCACGACGACCTCTTCGGCCTCATCAGGGGCTTCAGCGGGATCGGTCGTGAGAGCGTAGATGTCCGCGGGAGGCTCGTTCCACGGATCCTCGAGCACGCCCGCTTCGATGGCGCGGCCCCAGAGGTTGTCATCGATCGAATAGGGAGACTTCTTGGTGGTGGGAACCGGGATACCGCGCTCGGAAGCCCACTCCATCTCCTTGTCACGGGTGGTCAGATCCCACTCACGCACGGGTGCGAGGATCTCGAGCTTGGGGTCGAGCGCACGAGCGCCCACCTCGAAGCGGACCTGGTCATTACCCTTACCGGTGCAGCCGTGAGCGATGTACTTGGCTCCGTGCTCATGAGCCACGTCCACGAGATGCTTGATGATCACAGGGCGAGACAGCGCCGAGAGCAGCGGATACTTGCCCTCATACATACAGTTAGCGGCAAGTCCGCTCGCGATGAAGTCCTCGACGAACTCCTCACGCACATCTGCAACGATGGACTCGATCGCACCTATGTCCAATGCCTTCTTACGCACGAACTCGAGATCCTGCCGTTCCTGACCTACGTCCACGCAGAGTGCGATGACGTCCACATCGTAGTTCTCCATCATCCACTTGATGGCGACCGAGGTGTCGAGTCCACCTGAATATGCCAATACGACCTTATCGCGTGCCATACCTACCTCTTCTTTCTTTCGGATCCGACGCTAGACGGCGCGGAGTTTCTGGACCATATCCTGGAACGACTGACCGTCTTCCCCGGTCTCGGCGATGACGAGGATCGTGTCATCACCTGCGAGCGAGCCCATGAGGCCGGGGAAATCCGCTGCATCGAGAGCAGCGCCCACCCCGGGTCCGTTGCCGGAGACGGTCTTGATGAGGATGAGGTTATCACTGCGCCTCACGTCGATGACCAGATCGGAGACCATGCGCTGGAGGTGGAGGTCCTCAGCGAGGACGTACATGCCTTCGGGAAGCTTCCGCAGACCCATCTCGGAGATGTCACGGGATACGGTAGCTTGCGTGCAGACGTATCCGAGCTCCTTGAGTTCGTCCACGAGCGCACGTTGCGTCCTGATGCGCTTACTGCGGACGATGGACCTTATGGCATCATGGCGTCCACTTCGCTTCTTCACGGTAGTTTCCCTTCATCCATCACGAGACTCAGCACGGCCTTCTGCGCGTGCAGCCTGTTCTCGGCCTCGTCGTAGATCACGGATGCTTCTCCATCCATGACCGCATCCGTCACTTCCTCACCCCTATGCGCAGGGAGACAATGCATGAATATGGCCTCGGGAGATGCGAGGCCCATGAGCTTCTCGTCCACCTGGAACTCCTCGAACACCGGCAAGCGGACGGCCCGCTCCTCCTCATCACCCATGGAGACCCACGTATCGGTGATGACCACATCAGCACCCTCGACGGCTTCCTGAGCGGACGAGAAGACATCGATCGTCGCGCCCGTGGTGGCTGCTATCTCACGGACTTCCTCGAGCAGCGCTGCATCAACGCCGTAGCCCTCAGGCCAGGCGAACCGCCCATGCATGCCCGTGAGCGCCACGGCCTCCAGATAGGTCTGCGCCATGTTGTTGCCGTCACCCACGTACGCGAGCTTGAGGCCGGCCATCACGTCGAAGTTCTCGGCGATGGTCACCAGGTCCGCGAGCACCTGGCAGGGATGGAAGTCATCGGTGAGCGCGTTGATCACGGGTACGGAAGCCCATTCGGCGACCTCTTCCACCTTCGTCTGATCGAACGTGCGCAGCACGATGGCATCCACGTAGCGTTCCAGTACGAGGGTGGTGTCCTGTACGCTCTCACCGCGTGAGAACGCCGAGTTCTCATCGGCAAGCACGATGGGCGTAGCGCCGAGTCTCGAGACGCCTACTTCGAAGCTGA
>CAYVBA010000036.1:0-9758 GCA_964448475.1 uncultured Coriobacteriales bacterium | reverse complement strand
TCGGCAAGCACGATGGGCGTAGCGCCGAGTCTCGAGACGCCTACTTCGAAGCTGACGCGCGTACGCATCGAAGGTTTCTCCATGATGATGGCGACCGCTTTACCCTTCTGAGGCTCATCCTTGATGCCGAACCGCCATGAAGCTTTCTGGTTCAGTGCTGTCTGCACCACCAGGTCCACTTCGTCAGGGGTGAGGTCGAGGAGGCGCAGCAGATCGCGCCCGGCGAGTGTGTTCTCCAATTAGGCTCCTATCTTCTTCCATACACGGACGAGCGCGTCGATCAGCTCATCCACATGCTCTTCGGTACAGATCAGCGGCGGGAGGAACCGGAGTGTCCTCGGACCCGGAGCGTTGAACACCACATGCTCTTCGAGACCGAGCTCCACCATCCGCGCCGCAGTATCATCCATCAGGTTCATTCCCACCATCAGTCCTGAACCGCGGAGATCCTCGACGAAATCCAGTTCGCTCAGCCGGCGGCGCAGATACGACCCTACGCGCACCGCGTTCTCCCCGCTCTTCTCGCCCACATGGAACGAGAGCGTGGCCTGTGCTGCCGCCATGGCGAGCGGTGAGCCACCGAAGGTCGTGCCGTGCATTCCGGGCGAGAAGGACCGGGCGATCCCATCCCGCGCTACACAAACACCTACGGGGAAGCCGTTCGCGATGCCCTTGGCGAGCGTGAAGATATCCGGCTCGATGTCGAGCGTCTGGTAGCAGTACGGCGTTCCGCAGCGGAAGATGCCGGTCTGGACCTCGTCCAGGATGAGGAGGAGGTCGTGTTCGTCGCAGAGCTCACGGGCGCGCGCGAGATAGCCCTCGGGGTACGGCCAGACACCTGCCTCGCCCCTGATGGGCTCGAGGAAGATGGCCACGGTCTCAGGAGTGATGGCCGCTTCGAGTGCGGTCGTGTCTCCCGGCTCGACGTAGTCGAAGCCTTCGAGCAGCGGCCCGAATCCATCGTGGATCCTCCCCTGCCCCGTAGCCGTCATGGTGGCGTAGGTACGGCCGTGGAACGACCCGTTCATCGTGATGATCCGGTATGCGCCGTCTTTCTCGCCCGCACCCCACGCACGCGCGAGCTTGATGGCCGCTTCGTTCGCCTCGGCTCCGGAGTTCGCGAAGAAGGAACGCCAGGTGCCGAAACCCACGAAGTTCCTCAACATCCGCGCGACCTCACCGCGATGAGGTGCGTAGAAGTAGTTGGAGGTCGCCACGACGGAATCGAGCTGCTCCTTCACGGCCGCCGTGATCGAGGGCTCGGAATGCCCCGCACTCACCACGCCGATGCCCGCGAGGAAGTCGAGGTAGCGCTCTCCCGCGTCATCGTAGAGGTACATGCCGTCACCTCGGACGAAGCAGACGGGAGAGCGGCCGAAGGTCCGCATCACGTACGCGGATTCGAGTCGCTGCTGCTCTTCGAGCTCGGACATGCTCACCACTTCCTCTGGAGTGCTGCCAGGGAATCGCGCCGGAGCGTGACGGACTTCTCCGGTCGCACGCCGCCGCCCGTGATCATGGTCCCGATACCCTCATCGGTGAGGAGCTCCAGGATGAGGGAATGCGGTGTTGTGCCGTTCAGGATGTGCGCATGGCTCACACCGGCTTCGAGAGCGGTGACCGCTGCCTCGAGCTTGGGGATCATGCCGGTCGACATGGTCTCGGAGCCGATCAACTCACGGGCGTCCGCTTCCGAGAGACGTGAGATGAGACTCGACTTATCCTCGAAGTCCCGGTAAAGACCATCCACGTCGGTCATGAAGATGAGCTTGTGCGCATCGACGGCTGCCGCGATCGCAGCCGCGAACGAATCCGCGTTGACGTTGAGGGGACTGCCGTCCTCGCCCCGCGCGATGCTCGCGATGACGGGGATGAAGTTCTGCGCGATGAGTGTATCGTAGAGGGAGGTGTCGACCGATGTCACCTCGCCCACGCGCCCGAGCTCCTCGGACACGATGCGCGCCTGGACGGCTGACGAATCCACTCCCGTCATGCCCACGGCCAGCGGTCCGTGCTCGTTGAACGCGCTCACGAGCTCACGGTTCACCTTCCCGAGCAGCACCATGGAGACGACTTCCATCACCTCCGGCGTGGTGACCCGCAGGCCATCGCGGAACTCGGAAGGGATCGAGAGCCGCTCCAGATACGACGTGATGGCAGGCCCTCCCCCATGCACGATGATGGGATTCATGCCCACGAGCCGCATGATGAGGATATCGCTCATGACAGCTGACCTGAGCTCGGCGTTCCGCATAGCCGCACCACCGTACTTGATGACGATGGTCTGACCGGTGACATCCTTGATCCACGGGAGAGCTTCCACCAGGATCCGCGCGCGATCCACCGCACACGTGATCGGTTCGTCCTCTCTGAGCCACTCTTCCGACATGCCGCTCCTAACTCCTATAATCAGCGTTTATGCTGATGTACTCATCGGTGAGATCACACGTCCATATGGTCGCGGACGCCTCACCGGCTCCGAGGTCGACTTCTATCACGACTTCGGGAGACGCGAACCCCCGAGCAGCCGCCTCCTCATCGAACTCCAGCCCACGCCCCTTCTCCATCACAGGGACTCCTACGATGGAGATGTCCACCCTCTCGGGCGAGAAGGACGCGCCCGATCTTCCGAGCGCAGCCGCTATACGGCCCCAGTTGGCATCCTTGCCGAAGACGGCCGTCTTCACGAGAGGTGAATCCGCGATGGTGCGGGCAGCACGCTCCGCGTCCGCTTCATCGACCGCTCCGGTCACGACCACGTCCACGAGCTTGGTCGCGCCTTCACCATCACGGGCGATCTGACGCGCGAGTTCGGTGCAGACGTCCACGAGCGCCTCATCGAACGAGTCGAGCTCATCGTCCGTGAGTTCCGCGCCCGCACCCGAGGAGATGAGGATGCAGGTGTCGTTCGTGGAGGTGTCCGAGTCTACCGTGACCCGGTTGAAGGAGACGGAGACGGCCTTCGCCAGCGCCTCCTGTAGCCTTCCTTCAGGGAGAACGGCGTCGGTGGTCAGCACGGCGATCATCGTGGCCATGTCGGGCGCTATCATCCCCGATCCCTTGCACATACCGCCGATCGTGTAACGCGATCCGGAGCGCGTGGTGACCTCGTACGCCGTCTCCTTGGGATAGGTGTCCGTGGTCATGATGGCGCGTGCGGCTTCGTTCGCATCTCCTGCATGCAGCTCGGATGCGAGTGCTGGGATCGCTGCGAGCAAGGAGTCCATGGGAAGCCGTACGCCGATGACGCCGGTGGATGCCAGGAGTACATGCTCAGGAGCGCATCCGAGCCTATCGGCGACGGTACTCGCGCAGAGCTCCGCATCCGAGAGACCCGGCTCACCCGTGGCAGCGTTCGCGCATCCGGCGTTGATCAGGAGTGCTCGGAACGCGCCATCTCCCTCAGTAAGGTGGGCTTTGCTGACCGTCACGGGAGCAGCGGTGAAGAGGTTCCGTGTGAAGACGCCTGCAGCGACCGCACCTTCGGGAGCCACGATGAGCGCCATGTCATCACGATCCCGACCGGCGTACAGCCCGGCTGCCGCCACGCTCACACGGATACCGGGAGCTGCGGTGATACCTTTGCTCGTCTTCATCATCTCATACGTCATACGGACCCCTCTCAGAGCGCAGCCGGCGGAGTCACGAGCCCGACCGTCTCATCGAAACCGAACACGAGATTGGCACACTGCACCGCTTGCGATGCAGCGCCTTTGCCGAGGTTATCTATGGCGCACGTGGCGACGAGCGTCTGCGGATCCTGAAGCGCGACCGACACGTCCGCGAGATTCGTCCGCGCCACGCTGGCCGTCTGCACCGACTCGCCGTATCCGATGAAACGCACGAACGGCTCCGCCTCGTACGCCTTCTCGTAGAGCTCGGTGATCCTGCGCTCGGTCACTCTCTTGGAGAGCGGGATTGCCACGGTGGCGAGAAGCCCGCGCCTCATGGGAACGAGATGCGGATTGAATACGATCCCTATCTTCTCGCCCGCGAGAGCGCTGTACGTCTGCTCGATCTCCGGCTTATGGCGATGCCCCGTCAGGCCGTACGGAGAGACGGATCCGGCCTGCATGCAGAAGTGGGTCTTGGCCGTTGCCGACCTACCGGCACCCGAGACCCCGGAGAGCGCGTTTATGACGATGGGCGTGGAGGGGTCCACGAGTCCTTTCCTGAGAGCCGGCATCGCTGCGAGCGTGCTCGCTGTAGGATAGCAACCAGGACAGGCGATGAGCTCGGATTCGAAGAAGCCGGTGCGGCCGAGTTCGGGGAGGCCGTAGACGGCCGTGTCGAGGAGCTCGGGGGACGTGTGCTCGGTGTCGTACCAGGACTCGTACGTCTCCACATCCTTGATGCGGTAGTCAGCGGAGAGGTCGATGACCTTGACCCCTCTGTTCACGAGGTGCGGCGCGATGGCCATCGCAGCTTTATGCGGGACGGCCAGGAACACGGCATCGCAGATGAAACCGAGCTCATTCACATCCAGTGGTGTGTACTCGAGGTCCGTTATACCGCGTAACGACGGGTAGAGCTCATCGACACGCTGGCCGGCGAAACTGTCCGATATGACCCTGAATACGCTGAACTCGGGGTGTGCCGAGAGCCACCTCGTGAGTTCCGCGCCTGCATATCCCGAACCGCCGACTATTCCGACCGACTTCATACCGAATCACCTCTTGATATCGATAATAACGTATCAGAATATCGATTTATGCAGAATTCACGAATTATCTTGCGTTAGCTGCACTTTCCAGGTGTATACGTGGGAACCACTTCGGCGAGTGTCGCCTTTATCTCGCTCTGCGGAGCATCTATGACGTCCGAGAGCCTGGCGATCCTCTGCTCCATCTCGGGTTCGGTGAGGCAGCGGGCGACCGAGACCATGATCTTCTCGTCATCGGTGGGCTTGGTGGCCTCATCATCCATGAGGAGCTCCTCGTAGAGCTTCTCACCGGGTCGCAGACCGACGTAGGAGATGGGGATCTCCTCCTCGGTGTGACCGGTGAGACGGATGAGGTTGCGCGCGAGGTCCACGATCCTCACCGGTTCGCCCATGTCGAGGATGAAGATCTCTCCGCCCTCCGCCATGCCGCCTGCGCGGATGACGAGGCGGGCTGCCTCGGGGATCGTCATGAAGTAGCGGATGATGTCCGGGTGCGTGATGGTGATGGGCCCGCCTTCCCGGATCTGGCGGCGGAAGATGGGGATGACGCTTCCGTTGGAGCCGAGCACGTTACCGAACCTGACTGCTGCGAAGATCATGCCCGACGTTCCCGAGAGCGCCTGCATGATGAGCTCACCCATACGCTTGGTGGCGCCCATGACGTTCACGGGGTTCACCGCTTTGTCGGTGGAGATGAAGATGAAGCGCTCAGCACCATGACGGATCGCCGCGCGTGCCGTGAGCAGCGTGCCGAAGACGTTGTTCTTGACCGCTTCACGGGGGTTGAGCTCCATGAGCGGAACGTGCTTGTGAGCAGCGGCGTGGAACACGATGTCCGGCTCGTGCTTGGAGAAGACGTCCTCGAGGGCATCGGCGTCGGACACCGAGCCGATCTCTATCACGATCTCAGGAGCCACGCCTTTCTCGCGAAGCTCACCCGCCAGATCGAAGACACCGTTCTCGTAGATGTCGAACAGCACGATCCTACGCGGTCCGGCATGGACCACCTCACGGACGATCTCGGAGCCGATGGAACCGCCGCCTCCCGTCACGAGGACGACGCGACCGGCTATGTAGTTGCGGGCGAACTCTATGTCGAGAAGGACCTCGTCACGCCCGAGGAGGTCAGATACACGCACCTCGCGGAGCTTGACGTTCTCGAGCTCGCTCACACGGAGATCGCGTACGTCATGCGGCAGCGTGAGGAGCTTGCAGTCGGTCTCGGATGCGATGGTGAAGATGCGGCGGCGCTCATCGATGGTGGCCGAGGGGATCGCGATGACTATCTGCTCGATCCGATGGCGATCGACCAGCGAGAGTATGTCATCGGTCGTGCCGGCTACCTTGACGCCGTGGATGTGCAGGCCTTGCTTGTCAGGATCGTCATCGACCGCGAGGATCGGCTGACCTTGCATGGCGTAATCACCCGTGGCCATGCGCTTGATGGTCATGGAACCCGTCTCACCCGCACCGACGATCATGGTGCGCGGGCGCGCCGTCTCAGGTGCACGGACGCGGCGTATCTTACGGATCCCGTAGAGGTAGCGAACGGCGAACCTGATGCCGCCCACGAGGATGAGCAGGATGATCGTAGCTGTGAAGTAGACCCTGATGGGCAACCTCACGTCTATGACCCAGAGCGTGAGCGCTCCGATGACCGACCCCAGGAACACACCGAGGAGGATGTCCATCAGGTCCTCGGTGCTCGCGTATTCCCACATGGCCGAATAGAGCCGGAAGAACGCGTAGATGAGCGTGTTGATGATGGCGAGTGCGGCGAACACGAAAAGCGAGTCCGTCGTCTCAAGTAGGTGTTCTTGGTTGGTGACGATCGATGCGAGCGCATACGCGAAGATGGTGGCCACGAGATCCCAGACCACCAGAAGCGCTCTTCTCTTGGTAACGCGCTGCTCGACTGCCATCAGTTGCCGTACACCTCGTGTATCGCTGAAGTGACCATATCGATCTCATCATCTGTCAAATACGGATGCATGGGAAGGGAGATCACCACATCTGCGAGAGCTTCCGATACGGGAAGCTCCACCGGTACGAGCGAGTTCTCGGTGAACGCAGGCTGCTCATGGAGCGGTCTGGGGTAGTACACGGCCGTAGGGATACCGCGCTCCCTGAGGGTTCCTTGCAATGAATCGCGAGAAGCCCGGTTCGGCATCTTGAGCGTGTACTGTGCCCAGGATGAATGGAAACCCTCACGTACGATGGGCGTGACGAGGTCGAGGTCGGCGAGCGCTTCGCTGTAGCGGACTGCTACGTCGTTCCTGGCTTCGAGCTCCATCTCCACGAAGGCGGCGAGCTTCACGCGGAGGATCGCCGCTTGAATCGTATCGAGACGTGAGTTGCGGCCGACACGCACGTTGTCGTACTTCTCGGAACCTTTGCCGTGGATGTGGAGCGAGCGCAGAAGCTGAGCGAGCTCCGCGTCATCGGTGAAGATCGCGCCTCCGTCTCCGTAACATCCGAGAGGCTTAGCCGGGAAGAACGAGGTGGTCGCAGCATCGGCGAGAGAACCCGCGCGGCGGCCGCCTTCGGTGCCGCCGAAGCCCTGTGCAGCATCCTCGAGTACCTTCATACCGCGTTCGTGAGCGAAGGTGACGATCGTGTCGTGATCCGCGGGCTGACCGAAGAGGTCGACCGTGATGACGGCGCGTGGTGTGAGGTGCGGCGCGTCCTTCTCGACCGCTGCATACGCAGCTTCGAGCGAGGCGGGGTCCATGTTGAACGTATCCTCCTCCACGTCGACGAAGACGGGAGTCGCACCGAGGTACGCCACGACCTCGGCCGTGGACATGAAGGTGAACGACGGGACGAAGACGGCGTCGCCTTCTCCTATTCCCCACGCGAGCAACACGAGTTCCAGCGCATCCGTGCCGTTAGCGACGGCGATGGTGTGATCGACGCCCACGTAGGCGGAAAGCTCATCCTCGAGTTCGCGCACGGCGGAACCGGAGATGAAATCGGCGCGCTCCAGAACTCCAGCGATGGCTGCATCGATGTCCGTCTTGAGCATGAGGTACTGACGTGCGAGATCGCAGAAGGAGAGCTTCATCGGAACATCCCCTCCATGTCGGTGCTGGCGAAGTCCTCGAGCGGGAGCTTGACCGGCTCACCATCGCGTGCGGACTTGTAGATGGCCAGCACGAGCTCGAGGGCGCGCTTCCCAGCCTCACCGTCGACGAACGGCGCACGGCCGGTCTTCACGGCATCGATGACGTCGGCGTAGAGCGGCGTGTGGCCGAACCCGTAGACGTTCGCAGGGGCCTCATGGGTCTCGGCGGCGACCGTCTCCAGGTCATCAGCGCCATCCGCGAAGTCCCATGCCTCGATGAGGTTCACGGACTTCCCGCCGGCCTTGGCGGTACCGGTGGTCCCGAAGAGGTAGAGCGTCTCCTCCAGATTCTTGGGGTAGACGTTCACGGTCCCTTCGATGAGACCGTACGCACCGTTGCTGAACTTGACGACGGCCAGACCCAGGTCCTCGGCCTCGATGTAATCGTGGTTCTGGTTGGAGGTGTATGCGAACACCTCGTCGATGTCATCGCCCATCATCCAGCGCAGCAGATCGATGTTGTGGATGCATTGGTTCATGAGTGCTCCGCCATCCTCGGCCCACGTACCGCGCCACGGCGCCTGCTCGTAGTAGGACGGACCGCGGTTCCAGCGGATATGCGCAGCGCCGTGCATGAGCTTGCCGAACCGGCCACCCTCCACCGCGTCGTGCATGATGCGGATAGCCTTGTTGAACCGGTTCTGGTGGCAGGCGCACACGAGGCGATCGTTCACCTTCCCGGCCTCGATGATCGCATCGGCGTCCGCGAGCGAGAGCGCTATGGGCTTCTCGATGATCACATGAGCCCCTGCGTTCAGACAGTCGATCGCGATGCGCGCATGCGAGCCCGATTCCGTGCAGATAGCCACGAGCTCGGGTCGCTCCTGGGCGAGAAGGTCGTGGTAGTCCTCGTACTGCGGGGTGTCCTCGAGTCCGAACCGCTCAGCCTTCTCCTGCATGGCCTCCGGCTCGATGTCACAGATCGCAACGATGTCGAGGTCGTCGTTCTCCTGAGCCACCGCGAGGTGGTTGACCGAGATGCGGCCGCAACCGATGAGTGCGTATTTCACTATCCGCTCCTTATCTATCCTTATGCGATCCGGATGGCTCTACAGCAGGTCGATCCTGTCCCGGTCCTCGATGTCCTTGAACGCGTTACGCGTATCGAGGATGGCTTTCGCGTTCCGGGCGATCATGGGGTAATCGACGTTGGTGTGACCGGCGGTGGCGATCACGAGATCAGCGGACTCCACGCCCTCGACCGTGAGCTCCTCGGAGGTCTCCTCCCAGGTACCGTCATGATTCTTGAATCTCTCGACCCACGGATCGTAGATGAGGAGATCGGCTCCGCGCTCACGCAGGATCCGGATGACGTCTATGGCCGGACTCTCTCGGTAGTCGTCGATGTCGTTCTTGTACGCGACGCCCGAGATGATGATGCGGGAACCCCTGATGGACCGCTCGGCATCGTTCAGGAGACGAGCCGCACGCTCCACGACGTATTCAGGCATGCGGTCGTTGACCGCCATTGAGGTCTCGATCATGGTGGTGTGGAACCCGTACTCCCGTGCCTTCCATGAGAGGTAATAGGGGTCGAGTGGGATGCAGTGCCCCCCGAGACCGGGTCCGGGATAGAACGCTTGGAAACCGTAGGGCTTCGTCTTGGCGGCGTCCACCACTTCCCAGATGTCGATCCCCATCTTGTCGCACAGCATAGCGAGCTCGTTGATGAGGCCGATGTTCACGTTGCGGTACGTGTTCTCGAGGATCTTCTCCATCTCGGCGACAGCGGGAGACGATACCTCGTGGATGTCACCATCGAGCACGGCGCGGTACATGGCCGAGATGACCTCGATCGCATCCTCACCCACCGCACCCACGACCTTCGGGGTGTTCTTGGTCTTGAAGAGGAGGTTGCCCGGATCCACCCGCTCGGGCGAGAAGCCCAGATAGAAATCCTCACCACACGTGAGCCCACTGCCCTCCTCGAGGATGGGCAGGAGGAGCTCCTCGGTTGTGCCGGGGTATGTC
>CAYVBA010000035.1:0-12654 GCA_964448475.1 uncultured Coriobacteriales bacterium | reverse complement strand
TACAAGGAATGGCGCTCGGCCGTCATCGCGAATACCGAGACCTTGTACGGCACAGGTCAGCTTCCCAAGTTCGAGGACGACCTCTTCAGGATCGAAGGCGACCGCGGATACTATCTCATCCCGACCGCCGAGGTCATGCTCACCAACATCCACCGTGGTGAAGTCCTGGAAGGCAAGACCCTTCCGCTCCATTATTGTGCGTTCTCCAACTGCTTCCGCGAGGAAGCAGGTTCTCATGGACGAGACACTCGTGGCCTTATCCGCGTGCATGAGTTCGACAAAGTGGAGATGGTGAAGTTCGCCAAGCCGGATGAATCCGATCACGAGCTCGCACTCATGGTCGAGGATGCTGAGAACATCCTGCAGCAGCTTGGTCTGCCCTACAGGGTCCTCGCACTCTGTACGGGGGATATCGGGTTCTCGGCACGCCAGACGTTCGACTTGGAGGTCTACCTCCCGTCGTACGGAGGCTACAAGGAGATCTCGTCGTGCTCCAATTGTGGAGACTTCCAAGCGCGCCGCGCGGCCATCAAGTACCGCGATCCCGAGGAGTTCAAGGGCTCGCGGTTCGTGCACACGCTCAACGGATCTGGCTTGGCGGTAGGTCGTTGTCTCGCAGCTGTCATCGAGAACTATCAGGAGGCTGATGGCTCCATCACGGTGCCTGACGTGCTCGTTCCTTACATGGGTGGCGTAACTACGATTCCGGCTGTGGACTGAGACCGGATCATCAGGAGTGGCCCAGGGACCCGTCATCTCTCTTCGGAGAGGTGGCGGGTTCTTCTTCGTCACGGATGTTCGCGGAGTCCGAATCGGCAATCTCCCGGCCACATCCTTGTAACAGTTGTGGATGATTCTTCACCATCCGAGAAAGGTCTCTCTGAATCGACGCTCGGTGGGGAATGTAGTTCACCACATAGCGGAGATGGCTCACATCTCATTCCTACTCTAAGGAGTATCGCAATGAAGTATCCCGGTCAGGAATCGTACGATCTCTATATCGGTGGCGAGTGGGTAGCTGCGGAAGGCGGCGCGACCCTCGACTCGACCAACCCCGCGAACGGCGAATTCCTCGCGAAGGTGGCCAACGCCTCCGAGGCTGACGTCGATAAGGCAGTGAAAGCAGCTCAGGAAGCGTTCGAGAGCTATTCGAAGACCACCCCCATGGAGCGCGCTAAGCTCCTCAACGAGATCGCCGACATCATCGAGGAGAACGCAGAACACCTCGCTATGGTGGAGACGCTCGACAACGGTAAGCCGATCCGTGAGACGAGCGCCGTGGACGTTCCCCTCGCGGCGGACCACTTCCGTTACTTCGCCGGCGCCATCCTCGCTGAGGAAGGTTCCGCGAACTACCTGAACAACGGCATGCTGTCACTCGTGCTCTACGAGCCCATCGGTGTCGTGGGTCAGGTCATCCCGTGGAACTTCCCGTTCCTCATGGCCGCATGGAAGCTCGCACCTGCACTCGCAGCGGGTGACACCGTGGTCCTCAAGCCCTCAAGCACCACGTCACTCTCCATCCTCGAGTTCATCAAGCTCGTCGAGGAAGTCCTTCCTGCAGGCGTCATCAACGTCGTCACCGGTAGCGGCTCCAAGACCGGCCAGTACGTCCTCGATCACCCCGGTATCGCCAAGCTCGCGTTCACCGGTTCGACCGAGGTAGGTAAGACCGTGGCTCATGCAGCGGCCGAGCGTCTCGTCCCCTCCACCCTCGAGCTCGGCGGTAAGTCCGCCAACATCGTATTCGAGGATGCGGATTGGGACGAGGTCATAGACGGTATCCAGCTCGGTATCCTCTTCAACCAGGGGCAGGTCTGCTGTGCGGGCTCCCGTATCTTCGTCCAGGAGAGCATCTACGATGAGTTCGTCGAGGCAGCCGTCAAGGCGTTCGAGAACGTCAACGTGGGTCTGCCCTGGAACCAGGACACCCAGATGGGCTCGCAGATCGATGAGCGTCAGCTCGAGAAGATCCTGAGCTACATCGAGCTCGCCAAGGAGGACGGCGCGACCATCCTCACCGGTGGAGAGCGCCTCACCGCTGACGGCCTCGACAAGGGTGCGTTCATGGCTCCCACGTTGATCGCCGATCAGGCCAACCACTGCCGTGTCTCCCAGGAGGAGATCTTCGGTCCGGTAGCCGTGGTCATCCCCTTCAAGGACGAGGAAGACGTCATCGCCCAGGCCAACGACAGCATCTACGGTCTCGGTGGCGGTGTCTGGACCAAGGACATCAACCGTGCGCTCCGCGTGGCGAGCGCTGTCCAGACCGGTCGTATCTGGGTCAACACCTACAACGCCATCCCCGAAGGCGCACCGTTCGGTGGCTACAAGCAGTCGGGTATCGGCCGTGAGAATCACAAGATGATGCTCAAGCACTACAGCCAGATCAAGAACATCATGATCGACCTGAGCGGTAAGCCCTCCGGTTTCTATCCGGAGCAGTAATCAGGTACCACCGGAAACGGTGCTGTGTAGAGTGTTCCAGGAAAGCCCCTCTTCGGAGGGGCTTTCTGTGTTCTCAGGTGTGTCGACGGAGGTCGAAGTCCCCGAAGAAGCGATACGCGTTGTGTACGAAGATGTCGTTCGCAATCTCGGCGCCGAACTCCGAGCGAACTCGATCCCTGAATGCAGGGATATCGCTCACCGAGGAGAGCCATGAAGGCACATCCGCACCATCGAAGTCTGAACCGATGGCCAAGGTCTTCTCGCCCCCGAGAGACAGGATGTGATCGATGTGACGCAGCAGTTCATCAGGGGTGGGGTCCGGGGAGCCCGAGATGAAGATGGTGCAGAAGGTGAGGCCGATGAGCCCCCCTCGATCGATGATGGCTTCGATCTGATAATCGGTGAGGTTGCGTGGGTGGTCGTGGACTGCTCGCGCGTTGGAGTGGGTGGCTATGAATGGGCGTCTTGCGATGTCGAGAAGATCGCGGAATCCATGACCATTGAGGTGTGAGACGTCTACGACGATGTCGTGCTCCTCCAGTGCCCGGATGGCCTCCCTCCCGTAAGTAGTGAGGCCATCGGATGTCTCATTTCCCGAGCCGATCGGATTGGGAGCGTTCCATGTGAGCGTCATCATGCGGACGCCTTCCTCGGCGTAGCGCTCCACGTTGGAGATGCCGGTGCCGAGAACACGACCGTTCTCTATGGTCAGGAGCGAGGCCGTCCTTCTGCTTGCGAGCGCCTCATCCATCTCAGCCATGGTACGCACGGGAACGAAGAGGTCGGGGTGCTTGGCGAGTTGCTCCCTATAACGGGTGAACATGTGATCCATGAACCGATCGATCTCCGTATACGGCACGGAGTCGTGACAGAAGATCGCGAAGCTCTGGATGTGCGGGAAGGCGCTGAGCCTCGTAAGGTCGATGTGGAATGGTGTGTCCTCCAGGTCCCGCATAGGAGCGTTGTGCTCCGGGAGGATCATCGACCCATCTTCGAACCGTGAGATCGCAGCTCTGACCAGCGTATCGCAGTGGAGGTCGAAGATGGTGTCGTCGTGGGGGATGATTTCCTGGCTCATGTGTCACGCCTCCTGGTAAGGATTCCGTAAAACAGTGGTGGGAATCCAGTATGTGAATCGTAATACCCCGTGTTATAGGATACGAACAAGCGTTCGAGAACTTGCTCGGATAGTCATGCTAACGCGTAAGGATATCCCAATCAGGAGGAGGCATCATGATGCAGCAGAGTAATGACGAGACGATCGTCGATCGCGTGAAAGTAGAGCAGGACGGAAGCGTGTGTATATGCCGGGGCGTAGCAGGGAAGCTGGCAGATCAATTGCTGGATGAGGATGAGAAGGACGTAGCGTTCCGGATACCCGCGGAAGGAGTGGGACGATTCGCAGAGGCATCAGGGGTGGACGAGGAGATCCTACCCGGCCACCTCATGACTTTGCTCGAGGAGCCGGATGGGCTTGAAACAGTGATGGACCTTCTCGAGAGGTTGGGTATCTCTACTGAATGGCAGAATCACGCTGGTAAGTGACTGCGACTATCATGATGTGAGTCGTCATCGGTTCCAAGGAGGAAATTCATGGAGGACTATGATTCAGGAGTACCCCGCGGCATGCAGAAGTCGAAGGATACGGATGAATACGTGAAGGAGCAGCTCGAGAAGAACGATGAGATGTACGGAGCCGAACTGCGTGAGCAGTACGGTGAGGACGTTGCTGAGCTCTCCAACAAGATCATCGGCAAGCTCTCCAAGGAGGAGTACGAGAAGTTGATGGAGGAGCAGATCGACATCTACGATCGCCTCGGTCATCTCTTCGTACAAGGCTACCGTCCCATGCATGACGTGGTGCAGGATGTGGTCAAGCACCACCACGAGTTCCTCGGGCACTTCGGCCGTTTCTACACCCCTGAGGTGTACGAGCAGCTTGCGGACACCTATCAGAACGATGCTCGCTTCGTCGAGTTCTTCGACCAGTTCGCTAAAGGCATGACGCCTTGGTTCGCTGACGCGATCCGTATCTACGTGGAGACGATCGCTGAGGATGAGGAAGAAGAACCCGAGGGAGACGTGGAAGAGGATGAGACTCCTCAGCAGAACGAAGCCGCTCCGGAAGGACCGGTCGAGGAGTAGTGAGCTCCCGGTCGGCTCGGTCATCGATCGAGCCGACTTCATCGGAGGCCTTTCAGGATCGATCCGCGCCATTCGGAGTGATCTTCCATATCCTGATTGTGTTCTCGCCTCCTACGTGCTTAACTTGTCTGCACACGAAAGGAAGTTCAAATGTCCGCACAGCTCTTCGCAGCTCGCTACTTCGGCTACTTCACCTATTCCTACGGTGGGGCATCCACTGCTGCGGTCGGAGAGGGACGGACTCGTTGAGGTAGACGATATCCAGGACACCTAGAACCCGCAGCTCACAGAGCTTGCGGGTTTTTTTATACGTAGAAACGGCAATCGACCGGAGGTAGGGCAACATGATAGTGATCGTCAAGAGGGACGTGGACAAGAGCCAGATGGATAACCTGCTCTCATGGTTGGAGGAGCAGGACGTCATGGTGAACATCTCCGAAGGGACCACGCACACGGTGCTGGGCCTGGTGGGAGACACCATGCAGATCGACACCGACCTCATAGCTGCGCTCGACATCGTCGAGGATGTCAAGCGGGTGTCAGAGCCCTACAAGAAGGCCAACCGGAAGTTCCATCCCGAGGACACCGTCATCGAGGTGGGAAACGTGCGTATAGGTGATGGCTCGCTCGTGATGATGGCCGGCCCGTGTTCGGTTGAGACCGAATCACAGGTGGTGGAAGTAGCACATGCGGTGAAGGCATCCGGTGCTCAGATGCTTCGTGGTGGAGCGTTCAAGCCCCGTACCTCACCTTACGCGTTCCAAGGTCTCGGTCAGGAAGGACTCAGGCTCCTCAGCTTGGCGAAGGCTGAGACTGGTCTGCCCATCGTCACCGAGATGATGGATGCCTCTCAGTTCGAGTACTTCGATGACGTAGACGTGATTCAAGTCGGTGCGCGTAACATGCAGAACTTCGACCTGTTGAAGGTGCTGGGCGCGCAGGACAAACCCGTCCTTCTCAAACGCGGCATGTCTGCCACGTACCAGGAATGGCTCATGAGCGCTGAATACATCATGTCCAAGGGAAACAAGAACGTCATCCTCTGCGAACGCGGTATCCGCACCTTCGAGACGCATATCAGGAACACCCTCGACCTCGCAGCCGTTCCGGCGCTCAAGCAGATCACGCATCTGCCCATAGTCATCGACCCGAGCCATGCTACCGGGCGCTCCGACCTCGTGCCTCCCATGGCACTCGCTGCAATCGCAGCTGGTGCGGATGGGCTCCTCATCGAGGTGCACAACGACCCCGCCCGCGCACTCTGCGATGGCCCGCAGTCGCTCGACCCCGAGCAGTTCGACGTACTCGCGGGTCAGCTTCGCAGCATGCATGATCTCATGAATACGATGGAGGTCTGAGTCGGATGGATATCGCTGTCGTAGGTCTGGGTCTCATCGGTGGCTCGTTGGCTCGGAGCACCAAATCGCGTACTTCGCACCGCGTCTTCGCTTGTGATCTGGATGGGGACACGATGATGATGGCGCGCCTCACAGGGGCGATCGACGGTGAGCTCACCGAGGAGGCACTTGCAGCGTGTGACCTCATCCTTCTCGCCATAAGACCGAAGGCTGCCATCGAATGGGTGGAGAAACACGCGCCACTCATCCATGAGGATGCCATCGTGGTGGACATGTGCGGCGTCAAGCGGGAAATCAGCGGGCGACTCAAAGATGTAGCGCGTGAGCATGGGTTCCTCTATATCGGCGGGCACCCTATGGCCGGAAAGGAGCGTGGCGGCTACATTAATTCCAGCGAGGATCTGTTCGAGGGTGCGTCCATGATCTTCACGCCCGATGAGCATACGGACATGTGGCTTCTCGAGCGTATCAAGGACTACTTCACCGACATCGGGTTCTCCAACGCGACATTCGCCACGCCGGAGGAGCACGACCGGATCATCGCCTTCACGTCGCAGCTCGCGCATGTGCTGAGCAGCTCGTATATCAAGTCGCCGACGGCTCAGGAGCACAGAGGGTTCTCGGCGGGGAGCTTCCAGGATCTGTCGCGCGTGGCGCTGCTGGATGAGGACATGTGGACGGAGCTCTTCCTGGCCAACTCGGATAATCTGGTGGGAGAGATCGATACGGTCCTCACCCATCTGCAGGAGTATCGCGCTGCTCTGGGCGAGAAGGACGCGGATCGTCTGCGTGCTCTGCTCAAGGATGGTCGTGAGCGCAAGGCGTCGGCAGGGGGCTACTAGATGCGACGGATCGGTGTGGCGGTAGGCGCGGGTTACGACGTCATCGTGGAGCGCGGTGCGATCGACCGGGTCGGGGTACATGCGCTGGAAGCGCTCGGCGCCCCGTGCTCGGTGGGCGTCGTGACGGATGAGAACGTGGCGCCGCTCCTGCTGGACCGGGTCACGCGCGGGCTCGAAGATTCAGGCTTCTCCGTCGTTCCAGTCGTTGTTCCTGCAGGTGAGAGCTCCAAGAGTATCGAGCGCCTCGGCATACTGCTCGAGACGTTCGCCCAAGCAGGCCTCACGCGGGTGGATGCCGTGATCGCGCTCGGTGGCGGTGTCATCGGTGACCTGGCCGGCTTCGCAGCAGGCTGCTATCTGCGCGGCGTGCGGTTCGTCCAAGTGCCCACCACGCTCCTCGCGGCGGTGGATTCCTCCGTCGGCGGCAAGACAGCGGTCGATCTCGACGCCGGCAAGAACCTCGCCGGCATGTTCGTGCAGCCGGAAGTCGTGATCTGTGACTCAGACGTGATAGAAGCGCTGCCACCACATGTCTTCGCGGACGGCATGGCCGAGGTTATCAAGACGGCGGTACTGGATGGGGAGGAACTCTTCTCGCTCGTAGAGTCAGCCGATACCGCCATTGAGGAGATCATCGCTGCATGCGTCTCCTACAAAGCGCGTATCGTAGAATCAGACGAGAAGGAAGAGGGCGACCGTCAGCTTCTCAACCTGGGTCACACGGTCGGTCACGCCATCGAGCGATCGAGCGGGTACACCATCATGCATGGACACGCCGTTGCTGCAGGTCTGGCCATCATCGCGCGTGCGGCTGATGAGCTGGGGCTCTCGGAAGCGCCCGTCGCACCACGGGTGATCGCAGCGCTCGAAGCGCACGGGCTCCCGACGGGAACCGAGTTCACGGCCCAGGAGCTGACCGAAGCAGCGACCACCGACAAGAAACGGCGTGGGAACAGCATCACCCTCGTCATACCACGCGCCATAGGTCGATGCACGCTGGAGCCCACTCCGCTCGCGGAGCTCGAGGGCATCATCGCAGCAGGCATCGGGAAAGGTTACTGATGGACGTCACCGTCTCTCCGTCTTCACTCCAAGGATCGGTCGCGGCTGTAGCTTCCAAGTCGGATGCGCATCGCAAGCTCGTGGCCGCAGCACTCTCCACCACCCCCACCTCCCTCATCATGACGGGGAGCTGCGAGGACATAGAAGCCACCATGCGCTGCCTCACGGCTTTAGGCGCATCGTTCGATGTGCGCGAGAAGAGCGTGGTCGTCACACCCATAACCGAGATCCCAGAGGAAGCGTGGCTCGACTGCGGGGAGAGCGGCGCTACGTTCCGCTTCATGCTTCCCGTAGCAGCAGCGCTCGGGGTGCACACGCATTTCACCGGGGAGGGGAGATTGCCCGAACGCCCCATCTCCGATCTCGTGGAGGTCATGTCCGACAACGGCGTGCTCTTCTCATCCGCCACTCTGCCGTTCTCCATAGCGGGACGCCTCGAGGCGGGGCGGTACCCGTTGCGTGGTGACGTGAGTTCGCAGTACATCACGGGCCTGATGCTCGCGCTGCCCCTCGTGGAAGGCGAGAGCAGCATAGACCTCTTGAGTCCGCTCAAGTCCTCGGCGTACGTGGATATGACCCTCGCCGTGCTCGATGAGTTCGGTGTGGATCAGTCCGGATTCGAAGGTGGATGGACCATCAGAGGTTCGCAGCGTTTCGTGTCACCAGGATCCGTCCTCGTGGACGGGGATTGGTCGAGCGCCGCGTTCCCGCTGGCAGCCGGCGCGTTGCATGGTTCCGTTTCGGTGACGGGTCTCGACATAGAGAGCATCCAAGGGGACCGGCGTGTCATGGAGGTCCTCGCCAGTTTCGGAGCCATCGTATCCTCGCATGCGGATGAGGCGTCGGTCGTAGCGGACTCCCTCGGGGGAGGCGTCTTCGATGTGGATGAGATACCCGACCTGCTCCCCATCCTAGCCGTCGTGGCGTCGTGCGCTCGCGGCACCACGCGTTTCACCGGGGCTGAGCGACTGCGCCATAAGGAGTCGGACCGACTGACGGCCACAGCCGATTTGCTCACGCGCCTCGGGATAGAAGTGGAGGAGCGGGCCGACGAGCTAGTGGTCTACGGCGGTGAGCTGACCGGCGGCACCGTGGACGGATACAACGATCACCGCATCGTCATGGCGGCAGCCATAGCAGGTACGCGCGCTTCGGGTCCCGTCACCATCTCCGATGCTGAGGCGATCCGCAAATCCTATCCCACGTTCTTCAAGGATCTCGTCGCTCTGGGAGGTGAGGTCAGTGGCCTCTAGCTTCGGGCATCAACTCGAGGTGCAGCTCTTCGGTCAGTCCCACGGCACTGCCATCGGCGTCGTGATGGACGGTCTACCCGCAGGTGAACGCATAGATATGAGGATGCTCACCGACTTCCTCGCGCGGCGCAGGCCGGGGCGCAGTCCGCTCTCCACACCGCGTAAGGAATCCGATGAGCCCACGTTCCTCTCGGGCGTCGTGGATGACACGACGGCCGGGTCACCGCTCACAGCCGTGATCATGAATTCGGACGCGCGCTCGGCCGATTACGATGAGCTCCAGGACACCCCGCGTCCCTCGCATGCTGACTACACGGCGCACGTGAAGTGGAACGGTCATGCTGACATGCGCGGCGGGGGCCACTTCTCAGGCCGCCTCACGGCGCCGCTCTGCGTGGCGGGTGGGATAGCGAAGCAGATCCTGGAGCGCCGCGGTGTGTACATCGGCGCTCATCTCTCGTCCATCGCGGACGTGGAGGATGACCGCTATCCGCTTCACCCCACGGCCGATCTCCTGTCATCCATAGCCTCCAAGGAGCTGCCCGTGATGGATGACGAGAAGGGCGCGCTCATGCGTGAACGCATCCTGGCGGCTTCCAAGCAGGAGGACTCCGTGGGCGGCACCATCGAGTGTGTGGCCATCGGCGTTCCGGCAGGGCTCGGTGATCCCATGTTCGGCGGCGTCGAGAACCGCATGGCGCAGGCCATCTTCGGTATCCCCGCCATCCGGGGCATCCAGTTCGGCGCGGGCTTCTCGTCCACACGGATGAGAGGATCCGAGCACAACGACCCCTTCGTGGTGGAGGACGGTCGTGTCCTCACGCAGAAGAACGACGCCGGAGGCGTGGTCGGGGGTATCACCAACGGCATGCCCGTCGTGTTCGAGGTAGCCGTGAAGCCGACCGCGTCCATCGGGTCGCCGCAGCAGAGCGTGCAGCTCTCCACGAACGAACCTGCTGAGATCATCATCTCGGGCAGGCACGATCCGGCCATCGCGCATAGAGCCGTACCCGTCGTCGAGGCGGTCTGCGCGCTCGTCCTATTGGACCTCATGCTCCAGGAAGGGTTGATCACTGATGGGAATCGATGAAGCACGCGAGAGGCTCGACCGTATAGACGATGAGATGGTAGAGCTCTTCCTCGAGCGTATGGGGATCGCTGATGACGTGGCGCGCTATAAGGTGGAGAACGGCAAGCCGCTCACCGATCCGGCGCGTGAACGGGAGATCCTCGCGCGTGTGACCGAGGCGTCCGGTGACATGGAGGCGTACACGCACCGCCTCTACACCACGTTGTTCCAGCTGTCCAAGTCGCGCCAGTCACGCCTCATGTCGGACGGTGAGTCACCCGTGCGACAGCAGGTGGAGCGCGGACTCGCTCGCGGGGGAGACGTCTTCCCACGTAACGGCATGATCGCCGTGCAAGGCAATGAGGGTGCATACTCCCAGATGGCGGCCGAGAAGATCCTGCCGCGCGGTAACATCGTCTTCGTGAAGAGCTTCGAAGCAGTGTTCGATGCCGTTTCATCTGGTCTCTGCACGTTCGGGATCCTGCCGGTCGAGAACAGCTCAGCCGGTTCGGTCCGCAAGGTCTACGACCTGCTGCAGAAGCGTGAGTTCTCCATCGTGAGGTCCACGCGGGTCTACATCCGCCACGAACTCCTCGCCAAGCCCGGCACGAAGCTCGAGGATATCCGTGAGATCCACTCGCACGAGCAGGCCATCGGGCAGTGCTCCAAATTCCTGGCAGGGCTGGAGAACGTGAAGGTGGTCTCCGTGGACAACACGGCGACCGCTGCGAAGGCCATCAGCGAGTCCGATGATCCTTCGATCGCGGCCATCGCATCGCATAGCGCCGCTGAGCTGTACGGTCTCGAGGTGCTGTCGTCCGACATCCAGGATTCAGACAACAACTACACGCGCTTCATCTGCATCACGAAGGAGCCCACGATCTACGCGGGCGCGAACCATATCAGCCTCGTGATCGATACGGCCAACACCCCCGGCGCCCTCTACGACGTGCTCTCGGACATCGCGGCGCTCGGCCTCAACATGTCCAAGCTGGAGAGCGTGCCGGTATCGGGCAGCAACTTCGAGTTCATCTTCTTCATAGACCTCGAGGCCTCGGTCCAGGAGCCGGGCGTCATGGAGCTCCTCGAGAACCTCGAGCGCACCTCCGAACTCTTCCTCATGCTCGGCAACTACCAGGAGGTCTGATCCATGGAGCGCACCGCGGGTGGGAGCGTGTACGGACTGGTCGGGCGCACGCTCGGCCACAGTTGGTCCGCTCCTATCCACGGTGCTCTGGGGAACGAGGCCTACCGGCTCATAGAACTCGAGCCGGAGGAGCTCGCCCCGTTCCTGTCGCGACCGGATATAGCCGGCTTGAACGTCACGATCCCGTACAAGCGGGATGTCGTTCCGCACTGTGACGAGCTGAGTGATGATGCGCGAGCCATCGGCAGCGTCAACACGATCGTCCGGAACGAGGACGGCCAGCTCATAGGCCATAACACGGATGCCTTCGGGTTCGGCTACCTCCTCGATTCAGCGGGCATCTCCGTAGCGGGCGAGAAGGTCCTGGTCTTCGGCGATGGAGGCGCTTCAGCGACCGTCCAGTGGGTGCTCGGAGAGCGCGGGGCTGAGGTCGTGGTCGTATCACGTTCGGGTCCTGTGACCTACGCCGATCTGGACGATCATCGGGATGCAGGCATCCTGATCAACACCACACCGCTCGGCATGTCACCCGATGTGGAGCGCATGCCGGTGGACCCCGGTGGGTTCCCGGAAGCGACCGCAGCCGTCGACCTCATCTACAACCCTTTCCGCACGGTCTTCCTGCAGAGAGCGCAGGATGCCGGCATGAGGACGGCAGACGGCCTCTCCATGCTGGTCGCGCAAGCGGTGCGTGCTCACGAACTCTTCTTCGATACCGAAGTCCCCCGTACTGGGATCGAGCGCATCATCCGCGATCTGCGGACGAGCATGACCAACATCGTCCTCGTGGGGATGCCCGGCTCGGGAAAGAGCACGATCGGTTCGCTGCTGGGTGAGCTGAGCGAAAGGCCCGTCCTTGATACCGATGCGATGATCGTGGAGAGAAGCGGTACACCCATTCCGGAGATCTTCGCGTCACACGGAGAGCCTCACTTCCGCGAGCTCGAGCACGAAGCCGTCCGCGAGGCGACCTCCCAACATGGAGCTATCATCGTCACAGGTGGCGGCGCTGTTCTGAGCGAGAAGAACCGAGCACTCCTGAGGAGCAGCGGTCTCGTGTACTTCCTCGAACGGGATATCGATGTGCTTCCGCGCGATGGGAGGCCGCTCTCGCAGAACGCCGACTTGAAGGGTATGTACGAACGCAGGAAACCACTATACGAAGCTGCAGCGGACATCGTGATCTCGAATGACAGGGACCCCGAAGCGGTAGCGGAGAGCATCTGGAGGGGATTCCGTGAGGATCCTGATCATCAACGGGCCTAACATCAACCTACTCGGCTTCCGCGAACCTGAGATCTACGGTACAGCCACCTATGCCGATCTCATC
>CAYVBA010000034.1:0-12704 GCA_964448475.1 uncultured Coriobacteriales bacterium | reverse complement strand
GTGAGCCTATAGCTCCAGAGCGCGAAGACGAGAAGGATGAGCCCGATGAAGACGTTATGAGCCATCCCGCCGAGGTCGAAGATCCTACCGCCTATGAGGCCCCAAAGTACAGCCAGGATGCCGGTGATCATGACGCCGATGGCCGCGCCTCGCTTACCGGTTCGCATTCCGTACCATGCTGAGATGGCCCCGATGAGTCCTATGAACTCCCCTGCTGCACGCCCTGAGAGCGTCTCAGCCGTCTTGATGATGAACGGTGACATGAAGAAGTAGAGCGAGAGGATGAGTAGGACGAGGTAACTGAACCGGCGCATCGAATCTCCTGACTACGTCGTGCTGCGAACCATGACTTCTAGATATGGTATCGGATGTATCCCAGATAAAGGAAGAGGCGGAGTCTTCATGACTCCGCCTCTTCTCAGGCTCTGTGGGATAGGCCTATGTGATCGTACTAACCTACTTGGCGGCCTTAGCTGCCTCAGCGATGGAATGAGCATAGCCAACGTTGTCAACGAAGGTGGAACCGGCGATAGCGTCGGCACCTGCGATACCCTCGAGATCAGCAGCGGTCTTGCCGACTGCGAAGTCAGTGATAGCCTTCATGTTGGTCTCGTAGTCCTGCGTGGCGCCACCCTTCTCAGCCATGTTGGCGGAGTAGGAGTCAGCGTTCACGAGCTTGGAAGCAAGAACCTTGCCTTCAGCAACGCCTTCGCCGAAGCCACCGTCGGAGCTCGGAACACCCTCGTTACCTTCTGGGGCGAGGATCTGGAACTCATCGACGATCGAAGCGACAACCTTATCACCATCGAGAACGGTGGAGGTTGAGGCGAAAGCCTTGGTGCCGTGAGCTGCGAAGAGTGCGTAACCGAGCTTGAGATCCTCAGCAGCTCCCTCGAACGAACCCTCAGCCTTGAACTGGGGGGCCTTGGCAGCATCCACGATGGAGGTCAGGTAACCGACGGTGTCAACGAGGGTGGAGCCAGAGATAGCATCCAGGGGTGCGCCAGGTGCGGCATCCTTGAGTGCATCCTCGAGCTCAGCGACCGTCTTGCCGACTGCGAAGTCGGTGATGGCCTGCATGTTGGCATCGTAGGTGTTGGTGGCGCCGGCCTTCTCAGCCATGCCAGCGGAGTAAGCGTCAGCGTTCTCCATCTTGGAGATCAGCGTGACGCCCTCGGCGAAGCCCTCTGCGAACTCAGCGTCAGCGTTGGGCACGCCTTCGTAACCGTCAGGTGCGACGAACTGGAACTCATCAACACTGACTGCAACGATGGTGTCATCCACGACTGCGACGTCGACCTGTGCGAAGGCCTTGTCACCGTGGGGTGCGCTATAGGAGCGGCCGAGAACGACGTTGCCACCATCAGCAGCTGCTGCGGGCTCGTCATTAGGCTCGTCCTTGTCATCTTCGGCAGGTGCTGCCGGAGTCTCTGTCTGCCCCTGTGCCGGCTCATCCGTCTTCGTGTCATCGGTGGCTGCATCGTTTCCGCAACCGACGAGAGCGAAGCTGAGGACGAAGGCGAGGAGAAGCGCGAGTAAACTCATCTTCTTCATATAGTCATCTCCCTTTTCTTGGTCGATCGATAGTGGATCCTCCCAGATCCGCCTATCCCACTTGTGCTTGATAAGGAACAAATCCTAGTCGCACACTTCCTGCATTATAGGGAGTTAATCTGAATTGTCCAATGTCTCGTCGATGTTAAGTCCATGGATGTTTCACCAGGTTAAGTATGTTATTCTCATCTGTAGATGATTTCATGGTTCAGAACTAGGATTAAGCTCTCATTCAGCCCTGACGAAGACGGGCGCGTCAGGTTCAGACAGGCCATCGTCG
Organism: uncultured Coriobacteriales bacterium; assembly: GCA_964448475.1. Lineage (GTDB taxonomy): Bacteria > Actinomycetota > Coriobacteriia > Coriobacteriales > CAYVBA01 > CAYVBA01. Next base: position 10,870 of record CAYVBA010000034.1, on the reverse strand, counting down.
ATCGCGAATCCGTTCCAGGTGAAACCCTCCATAGCCTGTGGGGTTTCGATCCCTTCTCGAACGATATAGGAGACCATGCTACCGCGTGCCATCTTCGCATACGTTGACTGGGTCATCAGCTGACCTTTCACATGGATCTTGAAATCAGGGATCGTGAGCTTGGCTCCCCCTGCTTCGAGTCCCGCGCGGATCACATCCGTGTACTCCTTGGAGGTGAGAAGGATGAACTCGTCGTCCTCTTCGAGGAGAGAGGAGATGATCCTGTCCTTCCAGAAGGAGAGGACCGTCTGCTCGAGACCGGGAATGGTATGCGGCAGCCGAAGTCTGTGAGCGTGCATCTCGTCAGTAGCAGCAAGCACCCCGTATGCAGGCGAGATGATCCGGACCTTTTCGCCCGCTACAGCCCAATCATCGAGTGAGAAGTCACGCGCGTGCATATATGTGTACTGGATCCCGTCGTATGCGAGAAGCGCGGGAAGGCCGAGGCTCGAGTCGGCCTGATCATCCGTCAAGGGGAAGGATTGCCAGCGGTCGAACATCTCGACGGCGCGGTCCTGTTTGACATCCAGGCGCTCGGCCAACTCCCACGGTGCGAGGGTGCGGTACGCGGAGGCGAGCTCGCGCGCTTCGGAGAGGAAGCGGGGCCTCGTCATCAGAGGGGGCGTGGCCCCCTCGGGAATGGACGCATGCATGTTGAACGCGGGCGAGACGAGAACTCTCATGGTTGATCACGCCTCTTCGTCCTCGTAGACCTTGTGCTGACCGAAGCGGATGAAGAGGAATCCTATGATCCCTGCCATCAGTGACCCGACGAGGATGGCGATCTTGGAGATCATCTCGGAGCGCGGATCCGCGAACGAGAGACCGGCGATCAGGATGGCCATCGTGAATCCGATACCCGCGAGGAGACCCACACCGATCAGCGCACTCCACGTCACGTCACGAGGCAGCGGCGCGATCTTGGCCTTCACGAGCACGAAGCTCATGAGCATGGATCCGACCGGCTTACCGATCACGAGACCGAGGGCCACACCCAGCGCGATGGGACTCGTGACGACCTCGCCCACACTGAGTCCGCCGAGCGGGATGAGCGAGTTCGAGAACGCGAACACCGGCAGCACGAAGTAGGTGGAGAAGCGATCGAGCATATGCTCGAGCCTGATGATGGGCGGCACGGAATAGCGCGCGACAGCGGAGATGGTCTCAGATTCATGCAGGTAATCGCTCTGGCTCAGGATGGGTCGTTCGGTGTCGAAGACCTTACTGGTCTCACCCACCCGATCACCGAGCCACGCGATGGCGGCCTGAGGATCGAACTGCGTCTTGGTGGGCAGCGTGAACGCGAGCACCACACCTGCGATCGTCGCGTGGACACCGGACATGAACACGGTGGCGAGAAGGACGAGGCCGAGCACGATGTAAGGCGTGAGCGAGTAGACATGCGCACGGTTCAGCAGGAACAGGACGATCACGATGACCGCGGAGACACCGAGCCAGAAGAACGAGAGGCCCGACGAGTAGAAGAACGCGATGATCAGGATGGCCATGATGTCATCTGCGATCGCGAACGTGGCGAAGAACGTACGCAGCGACGTGGGGACGCGCTTGCCGAGCAACGAGAGCACACCGAGCGCGAACGCGATATCGGTCGCGACGGGGATAGCCCAGCCATCCGTGTCACCACCGGGGAGGAACGTGTTGAAGGCCATGTAGATGACGATGGGCATGGCTGCTCCACCCACTGCGGCCATGATGGGGAGGATCGCGTTCCGGGGCTCAGACAGCTCCCCCACAGTGAACTCGTACTTGAGCTCGATACCTATCATCAGGAAGAAGACGGCCATCAGGATGTCGTTCACGAAGTGCAGCACGGACATCTCAGCCGTAGCGCCACCGATCCCTACGGAGATGTAGGAATCCAGGAATCCCTGGATAGCCGGTTGCAGTGCTGTGTTGGCCAGGATGAGAGCGATGACCGCTGCGGCCAACATGACAACAGCACCGAGGATGTCGTTCTCCAGAATCTTGTTGATGCGACTCTTGAGCCTGAGTTGGCGAGAATACTGCGGGATGTGCAGGTTGGACATGGGAACCTTTCCTGTCGGCGTCTACGAACGGCGTCACAGGTCACTCCCACGTCTGCTTGATGGGATGGACTGCGAACGAACCCCTTACTGATTCTCCATACTACCCGAGGGAATCGCGGGTGATGCACACACACCGGTGTTAAGATTGGTGTTTCCCGAACCGGCACCCATATATGGATGGAGGGACCGCATGGTCTCCAAGGACTCAGCTCTTCTCGACCTCATACACCGCGTATACACCATGGATGATGCGCTGGAGAAGCAGTACGACGTCAAGCGCGGTCTCCGCAACGCAGATGGTACCGGCGTTCTGGCGGGTCTCACCAAGATCTCCAACGTGCACGGATACGTTATGTCGGATGGAGACCGGGTGCCTTCTGAAGGCCGCCTCGTCCTGCGCGGTTATGATATCCGCACGCTCATAGACAACGCTATCGCTGAGAATCGGTTCGGCTATGAGGAGGTGGCGTTCCTCCTGGTGTTGGGCAAGCTCCCCACGAGGCAGGAGCTGGACAACTTCAATTCCCTCATCGATGAGATGCGCGATCTACCCGATGGGTTCGTGAACTCGCTCATCTTGAAGGCTCCTTCAGCAGATACCATGAACATGATGGCTCGCTCGATCCTCAACCTCTACGCTTACGATGACAACCCCGACGAGATCGAGCTCGTCCACGAGCTTGATACCTCGATCGCACTCCTCTCACGCCTCCCCCGCATAGCCGCGCTCTCCTACAACACGCGGCATGCCCTGGATACGGGCGAGAAGGTCGTGTGGCATCCAGCGCGTGCTGGAGACTCCATGGCCGAGACAGTGCTCTATATGCTCCGCGAGGATATGACATGGACCGAAGAGGAGGCTCGCCTCCTGGACATCATGCTCGTCCTCCATGCCGAGCACGGTGGCGGCAACAACTCGACCTTCACGTGCCGCGTACTCACCTCAGCCGGAACCGATCCGTATTCCGCGTACTCGGGCGCGATCTGCTCGCTCAAAGGTCCCAAGCACGGTGGCGCGAACGCCCGCATCACAGCCATGACCGATGACCTCATGGCATCGGTTCCCAACTGGACCGATGAAGGCAGCGTTGCTGATTACCTGCGCCGAATCCTCAATAAGGAGGCCTTCGACCGCAGCGGTCTCATCTACGGCATGGGGCACGCAGTCTACACGCTCTCCGATCCGCGCGCTGAGATCGTCAAGGGGTTCGCCCGCGATCTCGCGGTCAAGAAGGGTTACAGCGATCGGATGGAGCTCCTCGAGACCATCGAGCGCCTCACACCGGTCCTCATGGAGGAGAAGCGCGGCGTACGTCCCGTGATCAGCGCGAATATCGACCTCTACACGGGCCTCATCTACGAGATGCTGGGCATCCCGCGCGAGATGCTCACCCCGCTCTTCGCTATGTCGAGATTGGCCGGTTGGACCGCACACCGCTTAGAGGAGCTCCTCGTGAGCAACCGCATCATCAGGCCCGCGTACAAGTCGGTCTTCGGTGCTGAGTGCACCTACGTGCCCATCGACGAGCGCTGATTTCCTGGTTTACGCCTGCTCCACGAAGTTGATCACCATGACGGAACTATCCTCGAGACCCTCGAGACGATGCTCCGTCCCTGCCGGCATGTCCACCACGGCTCCGGGCACGAGCATGAAGTCCTCGTCGAGACTGCTGAACTTAACGACACCGGTGACGCCTACAGCCACCACATGACGACCTGCCTTATGGAAATCGATTACCTCGCCTGCAGCGATGATGATATTCACGATTCCGTACGCATCATCCTTGTGCAGGAAGTTGTGACCCGGCTCAGCAGGACTGGTGATGAGTCTCATGTGTGCGCCCTCTCCGATAGGCATGCTTCACGAGCCCCGAGCATAATCCAGCGGGGCGAGAATGGCGGTGGCTTATGCTACGTCACTCGTCTCCTGCGAAGAGAGCCGTGGAGAGATAGCGCTCACCTGTATCAGGCAGCAGGATCACGATGGTCTTACCCTCTGACTCCGGCCGCGCAGCAACTCTGAGACCTGCGTCCAACGCTGCTCCCGCGGAGATGCCGACGAGGACTCCTTCGGTTCGCGCCATCTCCTGTGCACGAGCAATAGCTTCATGGGTACTGGCCGTGATGACTTCGGTGATGAGCGCAGGGTCGAGCACCTCAGGCACGAAACCAGCGCCGATACCTTGGATGCCGTGCGGGCCTTTCTCGCCCCCTGAAAGCACCGGCGAGTCCACTGGTTCCACGGCATAGAGCTCGATATCCTCGTTCTTCTCGCGAAGATACCGACCTGTACCTGTGATGGTGCCGCCGGTGCCTACGCCTGCGACGAATGCATCTATGACGCCACCCGTGGCTTCCCAGAGCTCAGGGCCGGTGGTGGCATGATGAGCTTCAGGGTTGGCGGTGTTCTGGAACTGGTGTGCTGCGATAGCGTTATCAGTGGCAGCAACGATCTCCTCAGCGCGCTCCATGGCACCTGACATACCAGCAGCTGCATCTGTAAGTTCGAGCTTTACGCCCAGATGCGCCATCAACTTGCGGCGTTCTATGCTCATCGACGATGGCATAGTGGCGATCATCCGGTAACCAAGGGCCGCCGCGCACATAGCAAGCCCGATTCCCATGTTCCCGCTCGTAGCCTCGACGATGGTGCCGCCTTCTCGAAGCTCACCAGACTCTTCAGCAGCGCGGATGATGGAGAGTGCAGCGCGATCCTTCACGCTGGATGAGGGGTTGAAGTACTCGAGTTTGACGAGGACGCGCGTCGAAGGATCCACGCCGTGCGCCTCAGCCATGCGGGGAATCTCAAGCAACGGGGTCTTCCCCACGAGTTCAGTGATGTTACGTGCGTACGTTCCATGACGTTCAGACATCTCTAGCCTCCCGGCATCGTTTCCAGATACTGCCTATCATGCCCAAGCGCGTACCGCGCACGGACGTTCTTATCGTGACGCTTTCAAGACCCCTCGTGTCCTACATGCCGATTGGGTAGGTATGCCCATAAGCAAGAACCGTCGAACCCGAACCGACATGAGGAGTGACCATGAATGAAACCATCAGAGTAGGCGACACAGCTCCCGACTTCGAGCTCGAGGATCAGTACGGTGAGAAGATCAAGCTTTCAGACTTCGAAGGCAAACGTGTGCTTCTCTCCTGGCACCCCCTCGCGTTCACGAGCGTGTGCCTGGATCAAGTCCGCTCTCTCGAACGCAACTACGGCAAGTTCGAGGATGCAGGGGTCGAGGTACTGAGTCTGAGCGTTGACGCCGCACCGTCGAAGGCCGCGTGGGCCAAGATGGCAGCTATAGAGAAGGTTCGTATCCTCTCCGACTTCAATCCCTTGGGAGCCACAACCACCGCATACGGTCTCTTCCTGGATGATGCCGGTATGTCCGGTCGCGCTAACGTTCTCGTGGATGCCGACGGCAACGTGGAGTGGGTCAAGGTCTACGACTTGCCCGAGCTACCTGACGTCGAGGAAGTACTCGAGATCGTAGGCGTCTAAACTCGCCTCCGTATGCTCACGTCACCGATCCGAAGCCGGAGTGGACTCAGTTCACTCCGGCTTACGCTATCTCAGGGGTATCTGAGATCGGATGCTGGATGGTTCCATCTCCGATACTCATGACTTCGACCATGTCTCCAGCTGCCACCACTCCACCTTCGACAACCCACCCGAACACACCTTCACGTGGAAAGATGCAGTCACCTGCTTGGTAGTAGATGGCACATCGGGTGTGGCAGGTCTTTCCGATCTGTGAGATCTCCACCACCGCATCACCGACGCGAACCCGTGTGCCGAGAGGAAGCGCCTTCATATTGATGCCTTCGACGGTGATGTTCTCGCCGAAGTCCCCAACCGTAACGTCGAGTCCCATCTCGCGTCCGGCCGCAATGGATTCCTCCGAGAGGAACGACACCTGACGATGCCAATCTCCTACATGGGCGTCACCCTCGACTCCTCTATCGGCGATGAGCTCGATTCGCCTGCCTGGTGCAGGCGTCTTGCGCGTCCGCTTGCGCTCCGAGATGTTGACCGACGTGATGACGCCGGTAGATGAACCCAGATCCTTCTCGCTCATATACGCTCCCCATGATCCGGAACCCTCCTTTGAGTGGTTCTGCTCCGCGATAGCATACAGCTTCACTATGGATTGAGGGAAGTAGGTGGAATAGCCGTTCGCGGGAACATGCGCACGTATGGTGACTTATCTCAGGAGAACAAGTAAAGTTCTGATTCGGTGCCTGATCTAACCGATGTCTCTTCCAGGCGCCATGACAGATGGAGTACGTAACAGGAGGTAACCAATGAAGAAGCTCGTAGCACTCGCCATGGCGGTCATGTTATCCGTCGTCTTCCTCGCAGGTTGCGGGGCAAATGAAGCTGCGGACAGCACAGAGAACGCCCCGATGCAGTACACCACTGCAGCGGATGTGAAAGAAGCACTCGATTCCGGTAAGGATAACTACGTAGTCCTCGACGTCCGCCAGGATGCGGACTTCCAGAAGGATGGAATCGCAGGAGCTTACGGTGCAGATATGCACGAAGCCAACAAGGAGGGTGACCTCGCTGACGGTGAAGCCAAGATGAAGGCTGCGCTGAAGGAAGCGACCGGTAGCGAAACCTCCAACGGCGAAGAGATCGTTCTCGTCTGCTACAGCGGCAAGTCCTATGCCCAGGCTGGGACCAACGCCCTGGATGCGATCGGCGTGGACGTCAAGAACGTGTACACCCTTGAGGGTGGCATGGAGGAGTGGGCGAAGGTTCAGTAACCTTCCGCACCACGTTTTCCCGCTCATAATCGAACATGAAGCGCGTGCACCGGATGGTGCTGACGCCCTGGTGTACGCGCTTCCTTGGGAAAGGTCTACTCCATGACTGAAACGACTCGTGGGATGGATGAGGGACGTAGGAAGCCGAACATCGGCCGGATCGTCATCATCGCGCTCGCGATCATCCTCGTAGCACTGTACTTCTTTGTCCCTCAGGTGAACTCATGGGTGAACACGGTCTTCGCCATGTTCGCAACCGGGGACTTCGGGGTGGTTCGTGAGTTCATCGCATCATACGGACCTGCTGCTATGGCCGTCTCGTTCTTCCTGATGATCTTCCAATCCATCATCTCCCCCATCCCTGCGTTCCTCATCACCGTAGCCAACGCCAACCTCTTCGGTTGGTGGCAAGGTGCCATCCTCTCCTGGACGAGTTCGATGGTCGGGGCAGGCATCTGTTTCTTCATAGCTCGCTATCTGGGGCGTGATGTGGTTGAACGACTCACGAGCAAGGCAGGACTTGAGAACTTCGATAAATTCTTCGAGCGGCACGGACGTCTCTCGATCGTGATCGCACGACTGCTCCCCTTCGTATCTTTCGACATCGTGAGCTATGCAGCAGGGCTGACGTCCATATCCTTCGGATCCTTCATGATCGCAACCGGCATCGGACAGCTCCCCGCGACGATCATCTACTCCTATGTGGGCGGCATGCTCACCGGTGGAGCGCAGATGCTCGTGACAGGTCTGCTCATACTCTTCGCGCTGTCGGCATTGATCGTTCTCATCAGGAGGGTCTACGTGGAGCGCCAGAAGGCCAAAGGTGTTACCGAGGCTGACCTGCAGGATCTCGAGGCCTGATCGAGTGGAACCACGAATGACCGCGAACGACACACGAGGTCGGGCGTTCATCGGTATCGTGATCGCTCTGTCGCTCGTCGGCTTCGTGGTGTTCGTGACCGAGCGCGAAGCGTTCGAGTATTTCTCGTCCTTCATGGTGATGGTGCGAGAAGAGCATCTCGTAGCGGCGGTACTCATCTACATCGTGTCGATGGTCATAGCAACGACGGTGCTCGCGCTACCCGGCTCCGCCTTCGGAATCATCGCAGGAGCGCTGTTCGGTCCGCTGTGGGGAACGCTCTGGTGCGTGCTCGGCGCGAGCCTCGGTGCAGTCGGCTCGTTCCTCGTGGGTCGTTATTTCCTGAGAGACGTCGTTCGTGAGCGCTTGGAATCCCACCCGCAGATGGCTCACTGGCTCTCGGGTGAACACGAGGGCTCCATCCTCGTGTTAGCTGTGACTCGGCTGATCCCGATCTTCCCTTTCAACCTACAGAATTTCGCGTACGGCGCAACGGATATGAATCTTTCGACCTACACGTTCTGGAGCACGCTCTTCCTCGTTCCGGGAACCGCCATCTACACGTTCCTCGCTGGAGGCCTCCTCGATGAGGAGCATCGCATGTTCTATGTGATGACCGCGATCGTGCTCTCGGGTATCGTTGCTCTGGTCGCATATCTGATGAAGAGGCGGTTCGTGCAGAGGAGGAGTATCGGATCATGAGTCTTCCTCCCGTGGACGAGCGATGCATCCGCTGTGGTGCATGTCGGAAAGGCTGCTCGTTCCTCACGAAGTACGGGTTGGATTCGGCTGATTACGCCGAGCTCGAACCACTGGCGTTCCATTGCTTCCAATGCGGCGACTGCTCCCGAGCGTGTCCCGTAGGGATCGACGGTAAAGGCTCCATCCTGCAGATGCGACGGGAAACTGTGGCTGATCGAGGTCTGGAAGCCTATGACTTCGGGCTCATCCTGAGGGAGAAGGCTCGCTATCCTTTCGCGAACTACAGGGAAGCCACAGGAAAGAGTGTGCTCTTCCCAGGATGTAACTTCATATCACTCTATCCGGAAACGCTGCGACTGCTCGCCGAGCAAGTGCGTGACATCGCCAACATGGGGATTGCCTTCGACTGCTGCAGTAAACCCGTGGCCGACCTGGGGCTGGATGAGCACGCCGAACGCATCCGTACCGCGATCGAGAGGCGCCTCGTCTCACAAGGAGTGGAGGAGGTCGTAACCCTCTGCCCCGGATGCTATGAGGTCTTCTCGCAGAGCTTCACGATTAAGGTGACGAACATCTACGACAAGCTAGCTGAACTGGGGATAGGCCGGATACTGGACCACCCGATCACACTCTACCCATCATGTCCGGATAAGGACGGCCTTACGTGGGTCGCAAGTCTCAGGTCACACTTCGCACCGCAGGCGCATCTTCTGACTGGCTCGATGTGCTGCGGAGAGGGTGGGTCGGCGATCAGGCACGAGCCGCTTCTAGCTGCCCAGATGCGTGCCGCGGTTGCTGAGCGCATCACGAGCGAGAAGCCAGAGGATAACACCCGCACACTCCATACGTACTGCGCGACGTGTATCGGATCGTTCTCTAAAGTTGGCTCGGGATGGACACGGCACGTCCTTCTCGACATCCTAGGAAGTGACGAGGCGCCTAAAACCGGCAGCTCGTTGATCAATCGAGTGCGTGCCAGGTTCTGGCGCGCGAGAAGCAGGAGACACGAAGGATGAGCCCGGACTATGCGGATTCCCAGCGTGACGCGGTGATCGTCTTCACACGACTCCCGCTCCCCGGGATGACGAAGACGCGTCTCATGACGCATCTCGCGCCCGAGGAGTGTGCTGAACTGCAGTCGTGTTTCCTGAAGGACATCGGAGCTGTCTTAGCGGATGTGCCTGCTACGATCTTCGTGAACCATACTCCCGCGAATGGACCGACGACCCTCGATGCGCTTCACGGAGTCATGGATTCCTTCCCCGGCCACACGTTGTTCTTCCCGCAACCTGATGAGCTGGGGTTCGGTGAGCGTCTGACGCATGCGTTTAGGCACGTGTTCGAACTGGGGTTCGAGCGCATCGTGTTGCTGGGTAGTGATGCGTTCGAGATGAGGGCCGACTATATAGAAGAGGCGTTCGAAGCACTCGAGGCACATGAACTCGTGTTCGCCCCTTCCCCCGATGGCGGGTATGGGATCGTTGGCATGCGTGAGTTCGTACCGGAAGTATTCGAACTGGATGCATTCAGCGATGAATCCGTCCTGGAGAGGACGCTCAGCGTGGTGAATGAGACCGGATCCACCGTAACGCTCATCTCCACGATTCCTGATATCGATGAATACGATGACATCGAGGATTGTCTGGCTGACGCCGGATGCGTGCCGGAATCAGCCATGACTCAGACGCACGCCTATCTCTCTCGTGTCGCCTCAGCGATCGCACGAGTTTCTCCCTGATGAACCGAGCGATCTCCATCATCGTTCCGATCCTGAACGAACGCCTGACGATCGAGTCACTGCAGGAACAACTGCTCCCATCGACACGCTGTGCTGAGATCATCCTCGTGGATGGTGGAAGCACCGATGGGACGCTCGATCTGATCGACCCGACCTTCTCGCTCGTACGATCCGATCGCGGGCGCTCCCGTCAGATGAATGCGGGAGCCTCGATCGCTCGCGGGGAAACGCTCTTCTTCCTACACGGTGATAGCATCCTCCCACCCCACCCCCTCGAGGCGATCAACGAGGTCATGCGTGACCACCGAGCAGGCTGCTTCGGCGTTCGATTCGACGATCCGCGCCTCCTCATGCGCATCAACGGCTACATGTCCAACCGCCGAGTTCGCACTTCAGGCATCATGTTCGGCGATCAAGGCATCTTCATCGAGCGGAATCTCTTCATTAAGGTAGGCATGTTCCGCGACCTACCCATCATGGAGGACTATCAGCTCTCGCTGGATCTCAGGACACTGGGCGAGAAGGTAGGCATGACCAAGGAACCGATCACGACATCGGCACGCAGGTATCCTCGGAGCCCCATAGGGACCCTGCGGCTCATGGCGCACATGCATAGGCTACGCCGGATGTATCGAGAGGGTGTGGATCCTTACGAGCTTGCGAAGCTGTATAAGGATGTACGGTGAGGCCCGAGCTACTACGACTTCAGGA
>CAYVBA010000033.1:0-13081 GCA_964448475.1 uncultured Coriobacteriales bacterium | reverse complement strand
GGCTGTTTCTGGGGACTCGAGCATCTCTACTCGGTGCTGCCTGGCGTGGTAAGCGCCACATCCGGATATGCCAACTCGCAGGTACCCGACCCCACGTACCGCCAGGTCTGCACCGGAACGACGGGTGCGACGGAAGCTGTTGAGGTCGTCTACGATCCGCAGCTCATCGCTCTGGAGGATCTGCTTCTCTGGTTCTTCGAGGTCGTCGATACCTCTCAGAAGAACCGCCAAGGCAACGACATCGGTACGCAGTACCGCAACGGCATCTATTGGTCCGACCCAGCGGACGAGAAGATCGTGCGTGATTTCGTGAAGCAACGCGCCGAGCGCTCGGAAGCGCCCATCGTCACCGAGCTGATGCCGCTTCAGAACTTCACGCCCGCTGAGGAATATCACCAGCAGTATCTGGATAAGAACCCCGGCGGCTACTGCCATATCCCCAGCAGCGCGATCGATCGAGCTCGCCAATGGGTGCCGGACTCCGGCCATGTCATCAGGGAAGCTGGAACCGAGCGACCCTTCACGGGTCGGTTCGATGACCACGATGAGCGGGGGATCTACGTCGACATCGTGACGGGTGAGCCGCTCTTCTCGTCCGCCGATAAGTTCGACGCCGGGTGTGGCTGGCCTGCGTTCGCCAAACCACTCGCCAAGGACGAGGTCGTCGAGAAGCTCGATCACAGTCACGGCATGATGCGGATGGAAGTCCGCACATCCGGATCGGATGCACATCTCGGTCACGTCTTCACGGACGGCCCCGAGGAACGCGGAGGTCTGCGTTACTGCATCAACTCAGCTGCGCTCGCGTTCATCCCCGAATCACGGATGGCAGCAGCAGGGTACGGCGCGTACCTGGATAGCCTCTAGATCAGAAGCGGATCACATCTCCGAGCCACCGGTGGCCGTCGGACAGTCGCATAAGCGATCAGCTGCTTCCGGCAGTCGTGGCACCATGTCGTAGATGAGGCTCTTCATCTTGTCGATGTTCTCCGCGAAGACCCGCAACGCCTCGTCCATGGTAACGGCCGCGTGGACGCCCAGACCTGCATCGTAGTCGGTGATGAGGGAGATCCCGCAATAGCACATCTCCAGCTCACGGGCCAGATACGCTTCCGGGTACTGGGTCATGTTGACGGTCGACCACCCCATCTTGGTGAACCACTCGCTTTCCGCCTTGGTCGAGAAGCGCGGGCCCTGGATGACCACGACCGTACCCGTCTTATGTAGCGGAAGCTCCAAATGTGTGCCCGCGGCTACGGCAGCATCGCGCATACCGGGACAGTACGGATCGGCACTCGAGATATGGGTGACCGGCTTTCCGGATTCCGCGGTGAAGAACGTATCCTTGCGGCCACGCGTGCGATCCACGAACTGATCCAAGACGACGAAGTCGCCGGGATGGATATCCAACTGAAGCGATCCCGCTGCGTTCGGGCCGATGATCTGCTGGACCCCGAGTTCCTTCATGGTCCAGATGTTGGCCCTGAAGTTGATCTCGTGAGGAGGGAGCGAGTGGCTCTTGCCGTGACGTGGCATGAAAGCGACGCTTCGCCCACCGATGTTGCCGACCATGATCTCATCGGAAGTCGTACCGAAGGGAGTCTCGACGGTCACCGGTCGTGCATCATCCAACAACTCGTAGAAACCACTTCCACCGAATACGCCAATCTCTACCTGGGGCAGCTCGGACATCGGTCCTCCTTAGGATCGTTCTATTTCTCCTGAAAGTATGAGACATAATTCATTAGTTGGACGGTACCTGCTGCTACCCGTAGGCGATCACCCCGTGCAACCTGGAGTGTCGGGTACTTCGATCCCCAGTGATTCAGCGGCCGTCTTCCTGAATTCCTCGATCGTCAGTGTGTAGCACGCCAGAGCGTCGATCCAACGACGGAGCGCTTTGCGGCCTTTATCCGTGAGATCGAAGCTCCGCTTGGAGGGACCTTCATCGGATTCACCCCACTCGGACGTGAGGAGCTCCGCATCCTGCATCTTCCCGAGGGTTCGGTAGATACCGGTCGCATCGGGTTTCTTCCCGCCGTACATGGGGGAGTCTGCAGCGAGCTGGACGATCGCATATCCGTGCAGAGGCTTGCCGGCGTCCGCGAGGATAGCCAGGATGGTCGGCTGCGTGAGCTTGTTGAGTGAGCTGCCGAGTTCGGAGCATTCCTTGAGGTCAGCTTCGGATTTCGGTTCGCATACATGCCACATGGAGCTCTCTTCCCCCGTCCACCTGGTTTCGGGAACGAGCATACACCACCACCCGGGTTCTGCGGCTCTCACGGTCTGGAGATGCCCGTCTTTCTCGCCCACCTATCAGGGGAAATCGTGAAATCCTCGCACAACCGTTACTATAACTCCTTATGGAGAAACACAGTCTCACGGCTGTTCATCCCCGCGGGGGAGATTGGAAACGATATGGCACAGATGGACCTCACCTTCGTACACGCTCCGTCGGTGTACGACTTCCGCGAGAAGGGCGCGTTCTTCGGACCGGTATCCGACATGGTTCCGTCCACCCCTATCTTCGAGATGTATCCCTTGGGCCTCACGACCCTCGGCGAGTACATGGAGCGCCACGGCATCCGTGTGAAGCTCTACAACCTGGCAGGGATGATGCTCCACAAGCCGGGGTTCGATGTCGAGAAGAACCTGGCGCGCCTCGACTCCCGCGCGTTCGGGGTCGATCTGCACTGGATGCCGCACTGCCATGGAGCGATCGAGGTCGCTAAGATCCTCAAGCGACTTCATCCCGGTAAGAAGGTCATCATGGGTGGTCTCTCGTCGACCATCTACCACGAGGAGATCATGGCGTACGAGGAGGTCGATTACGTCGTCCGCGGCGATTCCACCGAGGAACCGTTCCGCCGTCTCATGGAGCGCATCATCGCTGCTGATATCAGTAAGACACCGATCGGTGACCTCTCCGATATCCCTAACCTCACCTGGCGGGACTCGACCGGCGCTGTGAACGTGAACCCGCTCTCGTGGGTGCCTGATACGATGGATGCGATCTCGCTCGACTACGCGTATCCCATGAAGAGTGTCATCCGTGACCGCGACATGATGAGCTATCTTCCCATCAAGGATTGGCTCAGCTATCCCGTGAGTGCTTCGCTCACCTCGCGTGGCTGCAAACGCAACTGCGTGACCTGTGGTGGCTCGGCCGAGGCGTATCGCAATCATTTCTGCCGCCGCAAGACCGCATGGCGTGACCCGCAACTCCTCATCCGGGATATCGAGACCATCCAGAAGCACATCCCCGGGCCTATCTTCGTACTGAACGACTTCCTCATGGCAGGGAAGGACTACACCGAGGAGTTCATCACCGGCCTCAAGGGCAAGCTCAGGAACCCCATCGGGTTCGAGTTCTTCGGCCCGCCCGAGGAAGGTGAGGATCTCTACAAGCTCCTGAACGCCAACCTGAAGGACTGGTCGGTGGAGATCTCCGCTGAGTCCCACGACGACGGTGTGCGTACCGCGTTCGGCAAGGGTCATTACACGACGGCCGAGCTGGAGGAGACCATCGTCCAAGCGCTCCGTAACGGCGCCCAGCGGTTCGACCTCTACTTCATGACGGGTATCCCCACGCAGACCGGCGCTTCGGTCCGCGAGACAGGTGAGTACGTCCGTCATCTCTACGATCTCGTGGATCACGACCCTCGCCTCCTCGTCTTCACGAGCCCCATGGCGCCGTTCCTGGATCCCGGCTCGCGCGCCTTCGACGCACCGGAGAAGTTCGGTTACAACCTCCTGGCCAAGTCGTTGGATGAGCACCGTGAGCTCCTGCTCCAGCCTTCGTGGAAGCAGATGATGAACTACGAGAGCCACTACATGGACAAGGACGAGATGGTCGAGGCCACTTACCAGGCCGGTCTGGACATCAACCGCGTCAAGGGCGAGTACGGCATCATCTCCAAGGAGGACGCGGCAGAGACCGAGGCCCGCGTCATCGGCGCCCGCGAGCAGATGCGTCGTCTGGATGAGCTCATCGCTCAGAACCCGGGTGACAGCGACGCTGCCGTCATCCAGTTCAAGTCCGAGATGAAGCTCAACGAATCCACCGTGGCTAAGAAATCCGACCTCAATTGGCCGCACGAGGCCAAGCCGGTCCACGTGACCAGCAACGTGGGGCTCTTCGCCAAGCAGGTCTTCGCCATGGCGAAGGGTGCCATGAAGGGACAGGCCGCTCCGTCCTCATCCGATCTGGACTATCCTGAGCAGGTCAACGGGGTCGTCTCGCCCATGTACCGCGAAGTCGAGGACTACGTGGACGATGCCGATCCGCTCCATGATGTGGTACTGCCGGAGCTTCCCGATCTGCCGGGCGAGAAGTGACGTGGTGATATCGACCGCACCATCTTGTCAAACGAGGGTCTTTGCTTGATAATGTGTGGTCGCACTACGCACGTCCCCATCGTCTAGTGGTTAGGACGCCGCCCTTTCAAGGCGGAAACACGGGTTCGAGTCCCGTTGGGGGCACCATGGCATGAATACGGAGGAGCCCTGCGGGGCTCCTCTTCCTCTTTCCACCTCCCATACGGACCGCACAAGCTGTACCATCAGCAACATGAAGCGGACGACACTCACACATCACGGGAGGAGCACCTCCAAAGGACGAGGCCGTCTCACGGTCTTCTTCTCCTACGCGCTCGGTGCCGGTACCACTACCGCCATGCTCGACGTGGCTGAATCACGGGTGGAGCGCGGTCAGGTAGTCGAGACGTTCGTGCATCGCTCGCCCAAGACGGGTCTGCCGGAAGGCGGGACCTTCGATCTGGATGAGCTCATGTCTTCTCGCCCCGATCTAGTGTGCGTGGATGATCTCTCACTCGTGAACAGTGCGTTCGCGCGAAATCGCTTCAGGTACCAGGACGTGGAGGAACTGCTCGCGACCGGGATCGATGTGTTCGTGACCATCAGGGTGGGGCAGTTGGAGAGTCAGCAGCCTCGGATCGAGCGCATCATGAATCGGCGGGTGCCCAGCACGGTGCCGGATCGGTTCGTGCAGCAGGCCGATCGTCTCGAGTTCATCGACATAGATCCCGAGGAGCTGCTCGATCGCTGCGCGCACCGCAAGCTCCCCTGTGGGAATCTGAGGCAGCTGCAGGATCTGCGGGTGCTCGCGCTCCAGGTGATCTCAGCGTTCACCACCGTGGGTGATGACGATAGGGAAGTGCTCACCGCAATCCAGGAGGAGGACGTCCGCGCGACCGTCGTGGATGCGCGCGTGCTCGTGCTCGTGGATCTGGATGAGCGCTCCGAGGAGCTCATCCTGGAAGGTGCGCGGATCGGTGCTGCGTTCCACTCGCCGTGGCAGGTGCTCTACGTGTACCGCGGGAGTGCGGACCGTCTGGATGATGGTCCTGATTCGTTCCTCACACATCTGCAGGATATGACCGAAGCCGCCGGTGGCGAGTTCGTGGTCCTGAACGATCCTTCCATCCTGCAGACCACTGCGGATTACATCCGGATCCACGGGATCTCGGATGTGGTCATGTCGCGCACGAGGACCTCCGCGGGTCTGCGGTTCTTCAAGCCGTTCGACGTCCCGTTCGAAGAGCGTCTCTCGCGCAGCATACCCGGCCTGCGTCTGCACATGCTGAACGCGCACCGTATGGAGAGCACCGTCACCCGAGCCTCGCACGAAGCGCATGCCAGACCCTTCGCGTTCCGGTTCCGCGACATCCTGATCACGCTCTTCTTCGTAGCGGTAGCCACAGCGGTGATCGCCGGAGTATCCAACTTCGGCTTCACATCCGCGAACTCGATCCTCTTCTACCTGCTGGCCGTCGTCATGGTGGCCCTCACCACGCGCGGTTACGTGCCGGGGATCCTCGCTTCCATCATCTCGACGCTGCTCATGAACTACTTCTTCGTGAGGCCGTACTACTCGTTCGCGGTGGACCACAGCGCCAACTACGTCACGTTCTTCGTGATGCTGGTCATCTCGCTCATCCTGTCGGGTCTCTCCACGCGTCTCCAGCGTACGGCGGCACGCGCCAACTACCGCGAGCAGCACACCCACGCTCTCTACGAGCTCAACCGCTCGCTCCTCTTCACACGTGGGATCTTCGACGTCGTGGATGCCAGCTTGGATGCCGTCGTCCGCCTCTTCGGTAGGTCGGCCATCTTCTACACGGGCGATCCCTTCTCGCAAGGAACCTCACGCATGCGACCCGCACCCAACGATCGCGAGATATCGATCTTCGGCAAGGCCACCGAACGCTCCGCTGCACGCACCGTCTTCGATACCGGCGAGCAGCTTTCTCCGTCGGACGAGAAGGATGCGGCCGGTGATGTCTACTACATGCCGCTCGCTGCAGGCGATCAGGTGCGCGGTGTACTCGGGATCTCGGTGGCTTCGCAACCGTTGGACGGCGAGGACCGTTCGTTCCTCACCATGGTGGCCAACCAGATCGCGCTCGCGTTGGAGCGGCAGCACCTCACGAACGAGCATCGTTCCGATGTCCTCGTGGAGCAGCTCGAGCGCGTGCGTGAGGAGTTCACCATCTCCATGGTGGAGCGGCTCTCCATCTCGCAGCAGTTCCTGAGTGCGGCGCAAGGCACCCGGGAGCGGCTGGACCGCATGGGTGCCGCGCATTCCGAGTGGGCGGAGAGCTTCTTCGCGTCGGAGCTCGAGCGCGCGGACAGATACCTGGATGCGATCAAACTCGTGCTCGTGGACATACCTTCGGGCGAGGAGGGCGTGCATTTCTCAGGAGCTCAGTTGAGGACCGCGGTCGACGAAGCGGTAGCTCGCATCCACGAGCGCAGGCCGGACCGCATCATCTCCGGTGAGCGCAGCACGGTGGAGGTCGACCTCGTCATGGACACCCACCTCATAGAGATGGCCGTGCATGAGATCCTGGCGCACACCATCAGGTCCACCGATGATACGACCGTGATCGATCTCAGCATCAAGGTGCACGACGATGACGTGGTGGTATCGATCGCTGACTCCCGTGAACGTGTGGCTCCTACGGTGGAAGCAGCGCTCTCGCACGATGATGAGCTGCGGCGCAAGTTGGCGCATCAGCTCGTGACGGCGAAGAAGGACGAGGATTTCGAGCTCATCATGAGCAGGATACTGTCCGAGATCAGAGGTTCGGATTCCCGCATCGACCACGAGGACATCATGGAGGCTTTCGAGGCCGAATGGTCGGTGACCGGATTGATGGTGGCGGCAGCCGCTATCCGAGCGCATGGAGGGGATATCTCCATCCGCGAACGCCTCGGCGGAGGAGCCGTCACCAGCTTCAAGCTACCGCGCTGATCCTTCGGGATACTACCTCAGCGCTGGATGATCCGGAACGGGTTGGGTTCCTTGTACTGCCACTCCCAGAGATCGAAGAGCGTGGAGTCGGCCCATGCGCGGTAGTTGTCGAAGAGCGACATGGCTACTGAGCGGAAGACGCGCACCCCGTTGGACTCCAGGTACTCAAGCGCATCCTTCTCCATGCCGGTGGCCAGCAGGATCGTCTCGCCCGTCTCGACCACTTGCTTGGCGATGTCCAAGTCCGTCGTATCCGGCGATTGGATCACCGGGTGGAAGTCCACATAGTCCTCTTCAGGGGCTGCGGGCTTGCGGGACTTGGCAGCGTCCTTGGTGGTGTCGTGGTGGTAGACCGCGATGAAACGCGCCGTGGAATAGTTGAGGTTCGCGTACTCGTCCGGTCCCTCGTCGGAATCGGCCATGATCGCGATGGTGCGGTATCTCTCGATCTCGTACATGTGAACGCCTCCTCGGATAGCTGCGGTACACAGTATACCGTGTGGAGACGTGCCTGGCCGATACTGCTTGGGCAGGGTGTCAGGTATGATTACTCATCGTCATGAAGCGCACGCCCACGATCAGTGTTGGAGGCATCACGTTGGATACCCCGAGATTCCTGCCTGTCCTCCTCGGGAGCGACGCCAAGGTGTACGGGATGGCTCGTTCGTTCCACGAGGCGTATGGAGTGAGCTCGAGCGCCATAGCCAAGGGGAGTCTGAGCGCGACCGCCAACAGTGACATCGTCACCATGGAGATCGTGGAGCCCGGTCTGGATGATGACGGGGTGTTCGTGGATACGTTGCTGGCTTTCGCCGATACGCAGCCCGCTGACCTCCCGCTCCTTCTTGTCCCGTGCGGTGACCGCTATATCAAGATGGTCATCAGGAATCAGGATGCGCTGCGCGACCGCTACGAGTTCGAGGTCATGGATCACGACCTCTACGAGCGGCTGGGCACCAAGGAGCACTTCTACGAGATCTGCGAGACGTACGGGTTTGCGTATCCGCGCACGGGTATCGCGACGTACGAGGATCACGAGACGATCGAGGCCCCGTTCGATTTCCCGATGATCATCAAACCGGATAATTCCGTGGCGTACTGGAACTGCTCGTTCCCGGGGAAGAAGAAGGTCTTCATCGCCTCGAGCGAGGAGGAGTTCCGCGCCATATTGAAGGCCATCTACGGCTCGTCGTACAAGGACAGCCTCATCCTGCAGGAGTACATCCCGGGTGATGACTCAGGGATGCGTGTCGCCAACTGCTATTGCGGCAAGGATGGCAAGGTCAAGCTCGCTGCTGTGGGGCAGGTGCTGCTGGAGGAGCATTCGCCCGAGGGCATCGGCAGCTATGCGGCCATCATCAGCTCGCGCGAGGACGAGGTCACGGAGCGCATCAAGGCGTTCCTCGAGGACATCGGGTACGTGGGATTCGCCAACTTCGACATGAAGTACGATCCGCGCGATGGCTCGTTCAAGCTGTTCGAGATCAATCTCCGCATGGGCCGTGCCAGCTATTACGTCACAGCGGCAGGCTACAACCTGGCCACCTACCTGGTTGACGACATCCTGCTGGACAAGGAGCTGGGCTACACCCAAGCCACCAACGAGGTCCTCTGGACCATGGTGCCACTGGGTGTGATCGAGAAGTACGTGCAGGATCCCGCTCTGAAGGAGCGGGCGGTGCGGCTGGCTCGTGAGGGCAAGATGATCCGGTCCATGTGGTATCCGAAGGACGGGAACCTCAAGCGGCGACTGTGGTTCGTACGCAACCAACTCAACTACTACCGCAAGTACGCGAAGCACTTCGGCAAGAAGGGGTTCTTCGAGTGAAGCGACTGGGCGTCATAGGTGGCTTAGGTCCTGCGGCTACGGCGTACTTCCTGGAGCGTCTCGTCGCGTTCACGGATGCTGAGCGCGATCAGGATCATGTGGATGCCGCCATCCTGAACAGACCGTGGATCCCTGACCGTACGGCGTACATCCTGGGGCTCTCCGATCACTCACCCGTGCCTCCCATGGTGGATGCCATCTGCGATCTGGAGCGGCTGGATGCCACGGCGTTGGCCATCCCGTGCGTGACCTCGCACCGTTTCTACGATGAGCTGCAGGAAGCAGCAGGGGAGACCCCCATCATCAACATGGTCTCGGAGACCGCTCGACTCCTGGCGGAGAACGATGTGGAGTGCGCCGGTATCATGGCCACGTCCGGAACGGTCGAATCAGTACTCTTCCAACGCGCGCTCGATGCCGAGGGTATCCCGTGGGTCATCCCGGGTGCTGAGGGCCAGAAGCGCGTCATGCACCTCATCTACCAGAACGTGAAAGCAGGCCGCCCGGTAGAGACGGACCTACTCAGCTGCGTGGTCGAGGAGCTCACAGAAGTGGGCGCTACCTGCGCAATCCTGGGATGCACGGAGCTTTCATTCATGCGCAAGGATCATAAGATCGGGATGCCGTCGCTAGACGCGCTCGAGGCACTAGCGCGTGCGAGCGTGCTCGCGTGTGACAAGCCGCTTTCGGCGGCAGCGAATGATCTGATCATCTGACATTTCGAGATAGGTAGGTATCATGAGCGGTTTCGCAGGGTTCGTCACTGACGGTTCCAACGGGTTCGCGGAAGCCGGATTCGACCCCGTTGCAGTCATCAGCTCGATGACGGATACGATCGCACATCGCGGTCCCGGCGATGCTGCCTACCACGTGGATACTAACGCAGGCGTAGCTCTTGGCTATCGCCGGCTCCTGACCAGTGACACCGCTTCCGGAGTCCGCCTCTTCACCAACGAGACCGAACGCGCGGTCATGGCCTTCGACGGCGTGATCTACAACGCCGATGAGCTGAGGGCTGAGCTTCAAGCTGCTGGCCATGTCTTCACCACTCAGACCGACGCCGAGATAGCCCTCCATGGATGGGAGGAATCGGGCTCGGCGTTCCTGCCACGCATCAGAGGTGCGTTCTCGTTGATCATCTGGGATGGCGAGAAGAACGCGCTGTTCGGTGCACGCGATGTCTTCTCGGTCAAACCGTTCTATTACTACGAAGGTGCAGGAAGCTTCCTGTTCGCCTCCGAGATAAAGGCATTCCTCGAACATCCCGCATTCGATAAGCGCTTCAACCCTGAGCTCCTGAGTGATTGGCTCTGCTACGAATATATACCGAGTGAGGATACGTTCTTCGAAGGTGTGAAGACGCTGCTCGGCGGCCACTGTTTCACGTGGAGCGGAGGTACGCTCACCATCGAGGAGTTCGAGCGTCTCACCTACGACATCGATGAGGGTCCGTCACGGACGGAGTGGGTGGATCGCATCGCTGCCACCATGACGGATTCGGTGCGTGCTCACATGGATACGGACACGCCGATCGGCAGTCTGCTCTCCAGCGGAATCGATTCGAGCTACGTCGTAGCGGAGGCGCGTGAAGTGGATCCGGATCTCAAGACGTTCTCGGTGGGCTATACCGACGAGCGCTACAGCGAGCTCTCCTACGCCAAGGAGTTCGCCGAGACCATGGGCGTTCAGAACATCACGCGCATCGTGAGTGCGCAGGAGTACTTCGACGCAGCGGGCGAGGTCCAGTACCTGCAGGACGAGCCCATGCCGAACCCTTCGGCGGTATCGCTCTACTACCTCTTCCAGAACGTATCGAACCACACCAACGTGGTGCTCTCCGGAGAAGGTGCCGACGAGTTCTTCGCCGGTTACCCGCATTACCAGGCTGGTGCCGTGATGGGCCGCTACGTGGACCGGGTGCCCAAGCCGCTGCGCTCGATCGCCGCTGCTGCTGCCCGCGTGTTCCCCCTCAAGGGGCGCAACTTCCTCATGCGGGGCGGTCTGGAGCCGTACCAGCGGTATGCGCGGGTCGAGAAGGTCTTCACCCGTGACGAAGCCAGGCGTCTCCTCAAGGAAGGCGGCAACGGTAAGGACCCCGCTCGCTTCGTGAAGCCGTACTTCGACCGTGTGTCCGATCTGGACGAGACAGCACAGCTTCAATACGCAGACCTGCACATCTGGGTCCCGTACGACATCAACCTGAAGGCCGATCGTATGAGCATGGCTCATGGCGTGGAACTCAGGACACCGATACTGGATCGGAGGATCTGGGAGATCGCGCGTCAGCTCCCGCTCGAGCACCGGTTGGAAGGCAACACCTCCAAGGTAGCCATCCGTGAAGCAGCTGCACGCAAGATCCCGGACAAGACTGCTCAGAAGAAGAAGCTCGGGTTCCCCACACCGCTCGCTGCGTGGATGCGCGAGGACGAGTTCTATACGCGGATCCGCACCATGTTCGAGAGCGAAGCAGCAGGTGAGCTCTTCGACCAGGACGTGATCCTCGCGCTCCTTGACGAGCACAAGAACGGTGCCGAGAACATGAAGAAGGTCTGGGCAATCTACGTCTTCCTGCTCTGGTACGAGGAGTTCTTCATCAAGCGCTAGGCAGCGGATCCGGAGAGACCGGTACGAGCACTCTATCCGCGGATCGGAACTAGTAGCGGTTGTCGAAGATGCGCGTGGACTTCTTCTCCGAACGGGGGAGGTCACAGATGCTGACCGCTATAGGCACGATGTTGATGCCCACCCGGTTCTTGAAGACCTCCTTCATGTTCTCCTCCACCTCGTTGCGGCGGAACTCATCCTCGTACGGGCACTCGAAATAGAGCGTCATGATGTCCTTACCGTTCAAGTGATCCAGCATGACCTGGTACTCACTGGATGCGCCGTCCACGATCGTGATGACTTCTTCCACCTGCGCGGGGAAGATGTTCACGCCACGCACCTTGAACATGTCATCGGTGCGACCCACCAGCGGAGTGATGCGGGGGAATTCGGAGCCGCATTCGCAGGTCTCGGTCATCATGGACGTGAGGTCGTGCGTGCGATAGCGGATGAGCGGGGCACCTTCCTTGTGCAAGGTGGTTACCACGAGCTCACCCACTTCTCCGTCGGGGAGCACTTCTCCCGTCTTCGGGTCGATCACCTCGAAGTAGATGTAGTCATCCCACACGTGGATGCCCTCACCGCACTCACAGCTGACGCCTACACCCGGCCCGTAGATCTCCGTTAGACCATAGATGTCGTAGAGCTCGACGCCCAGCTCATCAGCTATGCGCTGGCGCATCTTCTTGCCCCACCGCTCGGAGCCGATGAGGCCTTTCGTGAGTTCGAGTTCATCACGGATACCCAGCCGCTCGATCTCCTCGGCAAGCAGGAGTGCGTAGCTCGAAGTAGCGCAGAGCACGGTGGAGCCTAGGTCGCGCATCATACGGATCTGCTTCTCGGTGTTGCCGGGGCCCATGGGGATGGCCATGGCACCGAATCGTTCAGCTCCCAGCTGGAATCCGATACCAGCCGTCCATAGTCCGTAACCAGGAGTGATGTGGATACGATCCAGCTTAGTCACACCTATCGTCTCGAAGCAGCGCGCGAACATGATGGACCAATCATCCACGTCCTTCTGAGTGTACGGGATGATGATGGGAACACCGGTGGTGCCGCTCGACGAGTGGACCCTGACGATCTCCTCATCCGGCGCCGCCTGTATCCCCAGCGGATACGCTTTGCGCAGGTCCGCCTTGTCCGTGAAGGGGAGTCGCTCGAAGCTCTCCTGATCGGTGACGGTCGTCACATCGAGATCAGCGAGGTGCTCTCCGTAGAACGCACTCCGCTCCTTCAGATCGGAAAGTTCGCGTGTGATGGCATCCAGCTGTGCCGGCTTCATCTTCATGGGACTCCTCTTAGGTTTCGGGCGCCTATCCGCCTCGCCGAGAAGTATAGATGAGCACTGGGTAGAATGGTCGAAGTCGCACCCG
>CAYVBA010000032.1:0-13379 GCA_964448475.1 uncultured Coriobacteriales bacterium | reverse complement strand
CCGGTGAGATCGAAACCCATGCTATCGAACACTCCTAAGCGAGGATGAGCTTGCCGGCGAAGTAGCCGAGGACGATGACTCCGAGGATGATCCGATACCAACCGAACGGCTTGAAATCGTTCGTGCGGATGAACCTCAGGAGGAATCTGATGGAAAGGATGGAGATGATGAACGCCGTCACCATGCCCGTAACGGTGAAGAGAACCTCGGTGCCGGAGAACGTATTACCAGCCGCGAAGTACTTCACGATCTTCAGGAGGCTCGCGCCGAACATGACGGGGATCGCCATGAAGAACGAGAACTCCGTGGCAAGCGTACGCGACGTTCCGAGCACCATACCGCCGAGGATCGTGGAACCCGAGCGTGACGTGCCCGGTACGAGCGAGAGCACCTGGAACGCACCGATCCCGAGCGCGCGCTTGTACGAGAGGTCCTCGATCCGATCGATACCGGGGTCGGGATCGGTGGGCTCATGGCCTTCGATGACGGTCTCGGAGATGGCGTCCACCTTCTTCGCGCGGATGTTCTCCAGCACGATGAAGGCGATACCGTAGAGGATGAGCGCCGCCGCTACGACCCACGAATTGAAGAGATGCTCCTCCATGAAGTCGTTGAGCGGCAGTCCTATGATCGCTGCAGGTAGCACACCTACGATGAC
Organism: uncultured Coriobacteriales bacterium; assembly: GCA_964448475.1. Taxonomy (GTDB): domain Bacteria; phylum Actinomycetota; class Coriobacteriia; order Coriobacteriales; family CAYVBA01; genus CAYVBA01. Next base: position 12,721 of record CAYVBA010000032.1, on the reverse strand, counting down.
CTTGGACCAGAGGCTCCATGTCTTGCGCTTCTCGCCTGCATCCTTCTTCAACGAGAACGGATTGAGCCTGTTGAAGTACAGCACGCACACTGCCAGGATCGCTCCGAGCTGGATCACCACCACGAACATGTTCCAAAACTGAGGCGTCACATCCAGCGTGAGGAACTCCTCAACGAGGATCATATGGCCGGTCGAGGAGATCGGTAACCACTCCGTGATACCTTCCACGATGCCCAGGAAGATGACCTTGAACAGTTCGATGATCACATGCACTCCGCACTCTGAATGGGGTCAGGACTCATGACATCCTACTGCACCCGTCGGACGGGAGCGGGCGAGAAGGACGGAACCTACAGGGTACACAAAGGGCGCCCCAGATCGGGACGCCCTCATGTGGACGCTTTACCTGAAGCCACCTCCGGAGCCGCCGCCGGAGAAGCCACCGCCGCCTCCGAAGGAAGAGCCACCGCCGCCTCCGAAGGACGTGGAGACCTCGCTCGCGCCATACGAAGCAGCGCCAGCCGTGGAGTTCTCGGCGAAGTTCGAGAGGCTACTGTAGAAGACCCAGAATGGTATGCCGGAATCCATGTCGTTGCCGTACGTGCCGGCGAACTGATACTCCGGATACAGGCCTTTCAAGGTCTCCATTGCCTTCTCGGCAAGACCGTACAGCGCCGCCACGATGATGTAGTTATCCCAGACCTGCACGTGACCTGGCGGGTTGTCCTTGATCAGCGTGAAGTCGGTGATGAACTTCTGGAACCCTTTCACCTGCTTGGCTGCTTCTGCTGCCGCCGGTGTGAAGCTCTCCGAGTCGTACTCTATGAAGAGGACTTTCTTGCGCTCGGTTGCTATGAAGTCGTTATCGCGAGCGTAGAGCTCCCCATTCTTCTCGACCGTCTTAAGCCAATCGAGCACGTCCTTGTAATTATCACGGGACCAGGCGGCGAACTCCTCGTCCTCGAGGACGTTGTCGTACTGCGCTGCCTCGAGGAAGATGTCGTAGAGCTCACGTTCCGCGGAATCAGCGAATTGACGTGCGGGATCCAACACGAGACTCGTTGTCGTGTGCTCGCGGTCAAAGATGAAGAAACGTGTGCGCGTCTCCGTCACCGTCTCCATCCGAGCTGCGCCCGAGCGGATCCACCGTAGAATGTAGCCTGCGATGAGGTCCTTCGTCTCCACGGGATCGAAGTGGGCGGCCAAATAGTAGTGAGCCGGAAGGTACCCTTCCATGGGCACCTCACGCCAGAAATACGAGGGATCCACGGGAGCTGAGAGGCTCGACGAAGACGAGATGGACTTGCTCATCTTACCGCCGCTCATGACGAGGCCGAGGAAGATCCTGAACACGATGATGGCGACGGCGATCGGCGCTACCCCGGTAAGCAAGGTGGGAATCACATCTATCTCTCCCGCCGCCTGGCCGATATCCGAAGCGATTCCGCTTCCTCTTCCATCCTCGACCGACTCCCCTCCCTCACCTTGTGCGAAGGGATCTTCGAGGCCTTCGGTGTCCGTGTACTCACTGCCTATGAACGCCTCTTGACGCAAGTCTTCAAAGGTTCCGTCACCGGTGCTCGTGGGCGAGAAGACACCCTTCTCGAAGCGCATCATGATGGTCATATGACTCGCACTCGTGAAAGGATCAGTGGATCGTGCTACCACTCCACCGCCTTCGAAGAGTATGGTACCGCGGTATCCGAACGCCCAGATGCGGGCGTTGTCAGTCGAGAGCGGGACGTCTGGAACGCTGATGCGTGTCACCACCTCCCGTGGTGAGGTGGAGAGTTGATCGTTCACGAACCGGATGAGGAACCCGTCGTGATCCGAGAAGGATTGCACGACGTTGGTCATGGTGTACGTGAGGGTGTAGGTATGACGACCATACTCCCCGATACCCCAGACCAGCTCGAATCCTCTGCTAGTGGGGATGACTCCAGATTTACCTGCCTTCTCGCTGCGTGAAGCCGAAGAAGGCCAATCCGTTCCCATATCTTCGAAGAGGATGTTGCCCTCACTCACACGGAAATCGAGGAATTCGATATCCCGGAGGTTCTCCTGCGGGATGTAGATCTCAGTACCTTCCGTTGCTTCGACATCCCAGACCTGCGTGACTTGCGCCGAACCATCCGGCTTGAGCACCACGTCTACTTCAATGGAGTCTATCGAGTTAGCCCGAGCGACCGAAGTCATCAGTACCGTCGAGAACAGGAAGACGAGAAGCCCGACCATCACGGAGCGGAGTCGTGAGCTGAGTGCGTGAGTCATCTGGAGGCGCCTCCCGAATGGTTGATAGAACAGCGCGATGTCATGCGTATGTACCCGAGCGACACGTGAATCCTCCACCCGAAGAGGCGACTAGGTCGCTCTCGGCGCGTGGCGCACGCGTGTGTCATCCTCATCCGCAGGTCGTTACCCGTTACTTTAGAATCACTCCTAGAGGATATTCGAGCAGGAAGGAACACCCTCACCTCATGGCCTCGGTCATCAGCGCTCATGGACTCACGTTGCATCATGCTGCGAAACGGGTTTTCACCGACCTTTCAATAGGGCTGTCCGAGGGTGACCGGATCGGTGTCGTAGGCCGTAACGGCGAGGGGAAATCAACGTTGCTTGGGCTACTCGCCCAGACGATCGAACCCGAATCTGGAGAGGTCATCCATCGCACAGGACTCACAGTGGGCGTGCTTCCTCAGCAAGATGATCTGTTGGAGACCGACACCGTGATCGAAGCGATCATGGGTGATACGCCGGAATACGTGTGGGCATCGGATGCTCGGATCCGAGATATCCTCGCGCACCTGTTGCTTGAGGTGAAGACGGACACGCTGGTTGGAGAACTCTCAGGAGGCCAGCGACGGCGCGTACAACTGGCTCGGCTCCTGTCCGGGACGTGGGATATCCTCTTGATGGACGAGCCTACGAACCACCTGGACATGCATGGTATCAAATGGCTGGCGCAGCACCTCAACGAATACAACCGCAACGGGCGCGGAGCCCTGGTCGTGATCTCACACGACAGATGGTTCCTGGACGAGGTCTGCACCACCATGTGGGAGGTGCACGATGAAACCGTGGACTCGTTCGAGGGTGGCTACTCCGCTTACATCCTGAGAAGCGTGGAGCGTCAGGAAGCTGCCGAAGCCGCATTCAAGAAGCAGCAGAACATCATGCGCAAGGAACTGGCATGGCTGTCGCGAGGCGCTCGAGCACGGGCCACCAAGCCCAAGTTCCACGTTGCGCTCGCCGAGGAGCTCATCGCCGCAGAACCGCCGGTCAGGAACACCGTGGAACTCAAACGGATGGCGCTCACGCGGCTCGGCAAGAAAGTGATCGACCTCACTGACGTGGGTCTCGAGCGAGGCGGAACGAGCATCTTCCAGAACATCACGTGGAAACTGGGCACCGGTGACCGCTACGGGATCGTGGGCGCGAACGGAGCCGGCAAGAGTTCGCTGTTGGATGTGATCACCGGGCGCATGGAGCCCACCACAGGAAGAGTCGAACGCGGCACGACGGTGGAGATCGGATTCCTCACGCAACGACTCACCGAGCTCGAGGAGTGGTACGGCTACCGCGTCTACGACGTGCTCCGTCTCATCCCTTCGTACGTGGTGATCGACGGCGAGGAGGTCACCCCCGCTCAGCTCCTGGAACGCCTGGGTTTCTCGCCGGAACATCTCAAGAGTTACGTGGAAGCACTCTCAGGCGGTCAGAAGCGCCGCCTCCAGCTCATGATCGTGCTGCTGAGGCAGCCTAACGTCCTCATCCTGGACGAGCCCGGCAACGACATGGACACCGAGATGCTCACCGTCATGGAGGACCTCCTGGACTCCTGGCCGGGCACCATGATCCTGGTCACGCACGACCGCTACCTCATGGAACGCGTGGTCGATGACGTGTACGCGCTGGTGGATGGTCGCTTCATCCACGAGCCGCGGGGTGTTGAGGGCTACCTCGATCGGACGCCGGAGCCGGGGAAGATGGGTGCCGTCCCGCCGCAGAACACGGAGGCGTCCGAACAGCAGGCCGAAAGCGGTATCTCGAGCGGTGAGCGCTACAGATTGCAGAAGCAGTTGGACAGCCTCGAGCGCAGGACGCGCACGATCACGGATCGCATCGAGGAGTTGAAGGCCGGGCTTCTCGCCCTGGACCCGAGTGACTACCAAGGACTCATCTCACAGCAGGAGCTCATCGAATCGGGCGAGAAGGAACGGGCTGACCTGGAAGCCGAATGGTTCGAGCTCCTGGATCGGATGGGCTGATCTCAGACGCCGAAGACCCCGGTGGATGAGATCTGGAAGAGCGCGATCGACACGAGGATCAATCCCACGATATCGACGATAATCGCTGCAGCGCGGTATTCGCGGAGCGGCCCGAACCTGCCTATGCCCAGCACGAGCAGGATCGCTCCTACCACGAACAGAACGACGGCTGAAGTCATAGCCTCACCCTTCCTAGGAGTAGAGAAGTCCTCCTGGTGAATGTATCATCACGAGTAACGTGTTGGAAATCGATTGTTCGCGGAAGGGGAACCATGACTGGCATACCGTTGATCATCGTGTTTCTGTTGGCGATCGTGCTGATGATCGTAGCTATCTCCAAGTGGAAGGTGCATCCTTTCCTCACCATCATGGCGATCGCGCTGGTGTTCGCGCTCATCGCCGGCATCCCGCTCGTGGACATCAAGGATGCCGATGGCAACGTGGTGACGCAAGGCATACCCAACCTGCTGGGAGCCGGATTCTCGGGGACGTTCACGAGCATCGGTATCGTGATCATCCTCGGAGCGCTCGTGGGATCGTATCTCGAGGCTACGGGTGGAGCACTCAAGCTGGCCGATATGGTCATCAAGCTCGTGGGTGAGAAGCGTCCTGAGATCGCCATGACGCTCATGGGTTGGATTATCTCGATCCCCGTCTTCTGCGATTCCGGATTCGTCATCCTGAACCCCATCCGTAAGTCCATCGCTCAGCGTACCGCTTCGTCCAGCGTCATGCTCGCACTCGCGCTCTCCGGTGGTCTGTACATCGCGCACGTGTTCATCCCGCCCACTCCGGGTCCCATCGCAGCTGCGAGCACCATGGGTATCGGCGATGACCTGCTCCTCGTCATGGGGATCGGTGCGCTCGTCTCGATCTTCCCGATCATAGCCACCATCATCGTCTCCCGTTTCCTGGGTAAGCGTGAGCAGTCAGCGGAAGACCTCGAGACCGATGAGATCCGCGAGACCTACGAGGAGCTCGTGGCCTCCTACGGCAAGCTTCCCAACGGTTTCCTGACGCTGGCTCCGATCGTCGTTCCGATCATCCTCATGGCGCTCGGCTCCATCGCGTCGGCTACGGGCATGGTAGGTGCCTTCTCCGAGATCCTCCGCTTCTTCGGAACCCCGATCATCGCTCTGGCTGTAGGTGTCATCTTCGGCATCGTGCTCCTGAAGAACGGCGATCGCATGGACCGTTTCTACGACCTCACCAACGAGACGCTCAAGACCGTAGGCCCCATCCTCTTCATCACCGCAGCCGGTGGCGTGCTGGGTAAGGTCATCGCGGCGAGCGACATCGTCCCCTTCATCAAGGCAAACGCCGAGTCCCTCAAGGTGTTCGGGATCTTCTTCCCGTTCCTGCTGGCAGCCATCTTGAAGACGGCTCAAGGCTCCTCCACCGTGGCTATCACCACGACCGCTGGTATCGTGGCTCCCCTCATGCCGATCCTGGGCATGGTCGACCCGATCACCACGGCCCTCGGTGTCATGGCCATCGGCGCAGGCGCTATGACCGTCTCGCACGCCAACGACTCCTACTTCTGGGTGGTCACGAGCTTCAGCGGTATGGAAGCCACTCAGGGTTATCGCACGCAGACCGTGTTGACGCTCTGCTTGGGTCTGGCTTCGATCATCGAGATCTTCATCCTCTGGCAGATCTTCGCGTAAGGAACCGATATGAGACGCTTCGACGACATCGTCCTCGTCCCTGATTCCTTCAAGGGCACCATGTCAGCCCTCGAGGTATGCGAGGTGATGGAGGAAGTCCTCCTCCGATTCCATCCCGAAGCGCGGATCAGATCGATCCCGGTCGCGGATGGAGGAGAAGGGAGCGTCGAGGCGTTCCTCACGGCCATGGGTGGCGAGAAGGTCGAGGTGGATACGACCGGTCCCTACCATGAGCCGCGACGTTCGTTCTACGGGATGCTCCCGGATGGCACGGCCGTCATAGAGATGGCGGCCGCCGCCGGTCTCCCCCTTGTGGGCGAGAACAAGCATGCCGGCAGGACGTCCACCTACGGCGTGGGAGCGCTCATGCTCCACGCCGCGAGGTCAGGTGCCACCAGGATCATCATGGGTCTGGGTGGAAGCGCCACCAACGACGGTGCTTGCGGCTGCGCTGCTGCATGCGGCATCAATTTCCTGGATGAGAACGGCCATAAGTTCATCCCCGTCGGAGAGACGCTCGATAGGATCGCGTTCATCGACCGGACCGGCCTCGATCCTTCACTGCGCGGGGTCGAGATCGTGACCATGTGCGACATCGACAACCCGCTCTGCGGACCTTCTGGGGCGAGTGCCGTCTTCGGACCTCAGAAGGGCGCCACTCCAGCGATGGTGGAGGTGCTGGATGCGAATCTGGCGTACCTCGCTCATGTGATCGAGCGGGATCTGGGCGCCGATGTGCTGCATATCCCCGGAGCAGGTGCTGCCGGCGGAATGGGTGCGGGTATGGTCGCGTTCTTCGATTCACCTCTGGAGATGGGCATCGAAGTCGTCCTGGATACGGTGAAGTTCGACGAGCTCCTCGAGAGTGCGGATGCCGTCTTCTCAGGTGAAGGCTACCTGGACGGTCAGTCCCTACACGGTAAGGTGGTCATCGGCGTGGCACGCAGATGTCGCGCTAAGGATGTGCCGCTGTACGCCGTGGTAGGAGGTATCGACGACACCGTGGTACCCGCAGCTGTGGATGCCGGCGTACATCATATGGTGACGATCAACCGGACGGGTGTGCCTTTGGCGGTCGCGATCCTCCAGCCGCGCGAGAACCTCGCAGCCACTATGCGCATCCTCATGGAGAAGATCACGTGCGACCCGGATCGTGAACTCCCCGCGAGGATCCACCTTCAGGAACTCTGAGGCAGGACGGGGATGACCCGTCCTTCTCGCCCCTGATCACCGACTACTAGTGAGCTGAATCCCTGATGGCCTGTGGGACATCGCGTGCGATCGCATCCTTCTTGGCCATGTAGTTATCCATGTCGGCCCGATTGATGATGAACGCAACCTCGAGGAGGACGGAAGTCATGTTTTTCTTGTCACTCATGAGGACGGCGAAGTTCCCGCGCCACTTGTCCTTCGTGCCTTGCGGTGAGGAATGCTTGTTCATCTGAGTGATGACGAGATCCTGGAATCTCCGTGAGTCATCAGTAGGCGTGCGGTTCACGTAGACCTGATAACCACGGGGCGTACCGGACGTGGCCGAGTTGAAGTGGACCGAGATCATACGGTTGGCGCCGAGCGCGACTGCTTCATCATCACGATGGCCGTAGTAGCCTCCGTCATCGTTCAGGAAGTACTGGATGTCCATGGCTTCGAGATGCGCCACGATCTTCTTGGAGAGCTCCAGATTCAGCGCATGCTCCTGATAGCCGAGACCGAGGGCACCTGGATCGAAGACCCGCCTGCTCTCGGTGGGTAGCACACGGTTGTTGAGACCATGCCCCACATCTATGTAGACGTAGAGATCAGGGACCACACGCACTGAATTGACAGGAATATAGACGTTACGGCGCTCACCGTTCACCGTCATCGTAGCTACATAGTGAGAATCGGTCACCTTGGTCGCCTTGATGTAGGACTTGGCTGGATTGGCCGAAAGCACGGTTCCGGTGCCTGGAGAGGCATAGACAGCACCTACTCCGTCGAATCGAAGTTTATCGAACTGACCCGAGAGATTCGTGCGCTTGGCCCCAGCGCTGTGCGGCATGAAACCAATCCGGGACTCAACCGTAGATGAATCCCTGAAGTACGCCATGAGGAACTGGTCGTCGAAAGGAGTGAAGCGGTACACGTTTCCTTGACGCAGATTAAGAAAGCTCTTACCTCCCTCTTTAGGCGTTGCCAGAAGCGCGAAATCCTTCTTGTCTACGATGTACTGCACTTCTTTTCTCGCATCAGGCACCGAGGTATCGAGGATCCGGAAGGTTTGCTGATCCTTGATGTCCTTTGCACTTATGAAGCCATACGTGTTGGCTATCTTCACACCGCCGACCTCAATATTGCTCCAGGCTCCCACATACCAATCTGCATCGTACTGACGTACTTTGAGGCTGATGCCCTCTTTGTACGTGAAGAGCGTGCCAGCCGGGTCCGCATCGGGGCTTCGGAACACCTTGAGCTGTTTACCATCGAGGATGATTCCATGAGGTGTGTGGCGGTTCGTATCGCCAGCGTACTCATCCACCGTAAGGTCAGCGCTGCGAATATAGCCACCTAACCGGCTCTCGGTGGAGTTGAGCGCATCCGCCTTCTCGATGAAGAGCCATTCCGGTGATGTGGTCTTCCGCGCATCGAGGGGATATCCAGGGGTGAGAGTATCGACCTGCTTCTGGTCTCCACCATCTGCTGAATCATAGACTGGGGCGCTCATTCGAGTGGCAACCCCTTTGAGCTTACCGTCCGTGAGCTCCACTTTCGCTGTCTTGGCTCCGACGACTATCGACAGGGGCTGTTCCCGCACGAGAGGTGTTACTACAGGCGGAACAACGGCTGGTGATTCAGGCTCTGCAGGTGTATCGCTTTCGAAGGAACTGAGCTCCTGAGAGCTACTCGTGATTTCCTGCGACGGATCGGCTTGCGATTCAAATGCAGTAGCCGAAGTCGCACCGATAACCACCAGGACAAGTAGAAAGAAAGAAAGGAGGGATATTGTACGAAGCCGATCAGACATTCGGAACCCTCCCTAGATCCGCTGTGGAGCTCAAGGGATCGTCGATCGGATCCATCACGGTGGTCTCACCTAGTGGAGCAGGGTACGACACCTCATCCTCGACGTAGCCCTCACGTGCAGAGGCTGCCTTGAGCTTCGAAACGAGGAACGCGATTGCGATAGCTTCAACGAGAGCGACGGCTCCCAACGCTATCGCGATCGGCATCCAGATCCCAGATCCGCCGGACGTATCATCGGTATCGATCGGTGCAGCAACAGTGACCGTAGAGGCCTCTGACTCATCAGCAGTGAGGGTGGGCTCAGCGCTCTCCGAAGACAGGATCTCTTCTTCTGCGTCGAGCGTCGACTCGATCGACTCTGCGGTGACTGTTTCCTCGATCTCGGGCTCGCTGCTTGATTCAACAGCGATACCCTGTCGCTCCGCCTGCTCGACCGTGGTAACAGGAGCCGCCTTATTATTCGCGCTACCCGAAGAACTCGTAGGGGATTTCGGTTTAGGCGTCTGCGCAGGAACTGGCGCAGGGATAGGTTCTGGCTTGGTTTCCGGTTTAGTTTCTGGCTTGGGCTATGGCTTGGGCTCTGGCGTAATTTCTGGCTTGGCTTCTGGCTTAGTTTCTGGCTTTGGTGCCGGCTGAGATTCGGATGGCGCCTCGAAATCGACACCACCTTCAGTATTGCCAGGGGCATCGAATCCGTCCGTGGCGAGCGCCATCTTAGGCATCAGGAGCACGCTTGCGAACAATAGTGTCATTGCAGCTGTGTAGACCGTGGCCTTCACATCGATGCGGTCTGTCTTGTGCACTATGCCACCCCGGTCGGATCTTGCCCAGCATGCCATCTGAGCGCATGTTTTCTCGAGGTGCCAGATTAACATGCTTGCTTAGTGACAATTATGTGATAACTGTAAACACAGGTTCTGAACAAGCAATGAGGAAAGCCGCTCCCATCTGCTATCACGATGAAAACGGCTCACAAATAGTTGGTGGAGGCGAGGAGATTCGAACTCCTGTGCACGCTAGCACCTCAGACGCCTTCTACAAGCTTATCCGATGCGATGATTTCGGAGTCCGGTCGGAGCACCGGCGGACCTCTCGGCTCCTAGCCAGTTCGATCTTAACCTGCAGCATACTGACCACGTCTGCAGGAGCAGTTCCCTAAGTGGCGTCTTGCCGAGGGCGGGAACGTACCTCGGTTCGACGTCGCTACTTAATTAAGCAGCGAGGGCATAGCTGTTGTTGTCATTCAATTTGACAGGTACCCCTGTTTATCGTGGCGAGGAGACCACGGCTTGCTTACGCCCTAGAAACTATCGTGTCGAAACCAGTCGCCCCCTTGGTTCGCGTCGACCTTGTCAACGAACATCCCGTGAGGTGAAGGGGCTTCTCACGGACAGTGAAGTATACCACCTCGATGGCATCTCGATACATCCGCCTCATAACCCTCAGAACTCATTGAGAAAGGGTAGGATTCGCGAGACGAGCTTGTTGGAGAAGATGGTCTGCAGGTAAACACGGCCAGGGCCGGTTACCGTCGTGTCATAGACGCCTTCCCTGCCGACGAGCTTGTTGCGGAAACCGGAGATCCGTTCTATACCGAGCGTACACGTCTCATCCATGATAGCCAAAGCGCCCGTGTCGAACACGACCTTCTCGTCCGCCTCCAGCAAGAGTTCCTGGCTATAACCGGCCACGGAAAGGAACACGGTTCCCGGGCCCGTCATCTTCTGCATGACGAAACCTTCTCCTCCGAGAAGTCCGGTTCCGATGTCTTTCTTGATGTAGAGATCAACGGACACATCACCGGCAGCGCACACGAGGGAGCCTTGCTGACAGATGAGGGCCTCGCCTTCAGCAAGGTCGAAGCGATGGAACGTACCTGGGGTCGGACTTGAAAAGACGATCTGGGCGGAGCCAGAGGCTTCGTAAAGGGAGACGAATACCCCGTCGCCTGTGAAGAATCGACCAAGGGACTCGCCTACGTCTCCCTTTGGCACGAGCTCTTGTGGTGATGGGGCCGCGCATCCACGTACGGCCTCCGGGAGCACTCACGACGGACTCCCCCGCCTCGAGATCGACTATGAGCGCGGGCGTGCAACTATCGGTGAGCGTGAATTCCATGTGCAAACTCCGGATCCTTCGGTGAATCGATCAGGTGCTATAACGGCGTGGCTCCATTGTTCCACGTGCCACGGCATCAACAGTCAGACGCAAGATACTATCGTATCCGGTCTTGCTCAGGATCTCTGGGTTCGGCGGCTTTATCGTGCTCTATTGATCGATCTTCTGGCTCGGCTCATATCAACGACTACGTTCCTTCAGAGCACGTGAGATGTCTCGATCGGAGTCACGCTTAGCCATGTCCGCACGTTTATCGTAGAGCTTCTTACCACGGCCTAATCCGATGGTCATCTTGACTCGGTTATTCTCGTCGAAATAGAGCTGAAGCGGGACGATGGTATGCCCCTTCTCCTTAATCTTGCCGTAAAGGTAATCGATCTGCCGCTTGTGCAACAGCAACTTACGTTTTCTATCAGGTTCAACGTTTGTCCTGTTGCCGTGGCTGTACGGCGCAATATGCACGTTGTGCAGCCATGCCTCACGCCCACGGATCAAGATGAACCCCTCCGTGATCTGAGCATTGCGCTCGCGGAGGGACTTCACCTCCGTACCCGTGAGCACGAGACCTGCTTCGTACGTCTCGTCGATGAAGTATTCATGACGAGCGCTCCGATTCTTGGCGATAACCTTAATATCCCGCTTAGCAGCCACGTGGATGAATCATCCTTCTTCCGTGTTCGTATCATCAAGCGCATCTTGGAGTACCGCAACAGCGGGTGCGCCTACTAACGCTACAGCCATGCTGTGGTAATCAGCAGCGAGGAGTCGGTTGCCTTTCTCCCGCTCGCGCTCCTCCATCACGAGGAGAGCAACGACAACCTCAGCCGACGCCCCTTGCGGCAACCCTTGCTCCTCGAGCAGAAGTTCCATGCGTTCATCAGTCATCTGATCGTAAAGCTCCGTACCGCCATTCTCGGCGAGAAGGGCTTCGGCCATCTGAAATCTGCGGCCCCTCGGTGCTCCGACCTTCTCAGCAGCATACAACGCTGCCGCTGCCGTCTCCACCTGATCGCTCTGCGCGAAGAACGGTACGAAGTTCAGGAACGCATGCTCGAGGTCCTCACGCGCCATGGCTCGTGCGAAGCACGAATACGTGAGCCCTAGATACTCCTTGGGGTCACCGTTCTTGAGATAGATCTCGGCGAGGTTGTAGCGGTACGCGCACTTCACCGGATTCCATCTGATGGCGGTGGCCAGAGCTTCACGGGCTGCGTCCACCTCCTCCTTCGTCATGAGGACGAAGGAGTGCATGGCGTAGAGCGAGTCCACGGGATCCGCCACGTTGATGAGGTTGCGATCGTCGTCATCCGCGCGGCGGTACACGAGCTGTTCGAGCGGTGACGTGAAGCTGAAGTACGCATCGGTCTCGGAGTTCACCTGGATGTCAGGGTACTGCTCCTCGAAATCGCGAACGAGCTCAGCGATGAGAGCGCCGGCCTCCTCGTAGGAGTCCTCGTTTAGGAGGCGGCGCGCCTCGGCGTACTTTGTCGGGTCGATCATCTGATCCATGTCGCGTTCCACCTCAGAGCATCGGGGTCAGGTCTACGTCCCCGTCGAGGTCGAGCACGAAACGGGTGAGCACCTTGACCGTATCCTCGAGGTCGGAGAGCGCGAGAACCTCGGTGGGCGTGTGCATGTAACGTAGTGGGACCGAGACGAGCGCCG
>CAYVBA010000031.1:5603-13381 GCA_964448475.1 uncultured Coriobacteriales bacterium | reverse complement strand
TCGGTCGTCCTCGAAGGCATAGCTCAAGCCCTCGAAGCCGATCCCGCGCTCACCGACGGCCACGGCGGTGAAGGTGCCACGGAGACGGTTCAGGATGAGGGTGGCCAGAGCCTCGCCGTCAACGTCCTCGGCGATGATGAGGAGGTTGCGGCCGGACTGCATGACCTGCTCGAGGAGCGGGAGGATCTCCTGGATGTTGGAGATCTTCTGGTCGGTCATGAGGATGTAGGGATCCTGGAGCGCTGCTTCCATGCGCTCGGTGTCGGTGACCATGTACGGGGAGATGTAGCCCTTGTCGAACTGCATGCCCTCCACGGTCTCGATGTCGATCCCGAAGGTCTGCGAGTCCTCCACGGTGATGACGCCGTCCTTGCCCACGACATCCATCGCCTCGGCGATCTTTGCGCCGATGGCCTCGTCACCAGCGGAGATGGTACCGACCGATGCGATCTGCTCGGTGCTGGAGACCTCGGTGGCGTTGTTGCGCATGGCCTCGACCACGGCGTCCGTGGCCTTCTCGATGCCGCGACGGATGGCCAGCGGGTTCGCACCGGCTGCCACGTTGCGCAGACCCTCGTTCACGATGACCTGAGCGAGCAGCGTAGCGGTGGTGGTACCGTCACCTGCGACGTCGTTCGTCTTGACGGCTACTTCACGGACAAGCTGTGCGCCCATGTTCTCGATAGCGTCCTCGAGCTCGATCTCCTTGGCTACGGAGACGCCGTCGTTCGTGATGTTGGGAGCGCCGTAGCTCCTCTGGAGGGCGACGTAACGCCCCTTCGGGCCGAGCGTCACTTTGACGGCATCAGCCAGTTTGTTGACGCCACGAGCCAAGCCGTCGCGTGCTGAGGTATCGAATGTGATGTCCTTCGCCATGAGAGCGATCCTTTCGTCTGAGTATCAGATACTGTTGAGCGATGATCCGCTATTCGGATACGACCGCGTAGATGTCGTCTGCGCGCAGGATGAGGTATTCCTCGCCGTCTACCGTGACCTCGGTGCCGCCGTACTTTCCATAGATCACGACGTCGCCCACTGCTACGTCCACGGGGATGCGATTCTCACCCTCGTCGTCATACTTGCCTTCGCCCACTGCGATGACGGTCCCGCGCTGCGGCTTCTCCTTGGCGGAGCTTGCGAGGTACAGACCTGACGCTGTGGTCTCCTCAGCTTCAGCCTGCTTGACGATGACCCGATCACCTAACGGCTTGAGATTCATCACTCATATCCTTTCAGTCGATTCCGAGCGGGGGATTAGCAGTCCCCTCGCCCGAGTGCTAATGGACACTATCCTACCCAAACCTCTGAGCTCGTGTACCGATTCAACCGAGAATCTAAGTCTGTGTCATGTAGATTTCACAATGGCGAGAAGGGCGGGCGTTGCTCCTCCTCAGGAGATATCAAGAGGAAGCGACGGATCGGCATCGGACGTGAGGTTCATGAAGTCGCCTTCGGCGTGATGCTCGAGAGCCACGCGCGCGATCATAGTAGCGTTGTCCGTGCAGGAGGCGGGATCCGGAAGCGTGACCGTGATTCCGCGTGGCTCTAGAGCTGCAACCAGGGCTTCCCTTAGCACCGGATTCGCAGCGACACCGCCACCGATGCAGAATCGATCCACCCCGTACTCCTCGACCGCCGAAACAGCTTTCGCCACTTGGACGTCCACGACTGCAGCTTGGAAGGATGCGGCCAGGTCGTGTTGGTTTATCGGACGGCCCGCTGCGTTCTCCGCTGCGATGTGGGTCATGACAGCCGTCTTCAGACCCGAGAGTGAGAAACGGTAATCCTTGGAGTGCAGCATGGCTCGCGGGAAGCGGATCGCATCCGGGTCTCCCGTGCGAGCGAGCTCCGTGATGATGGGACCCCCGGGGTACCCACGGCCGAGTGCTTTTGCTACCTTGTCGAACGCTTCGCCCACGGCGTCATCGAGTGTCTCGCCTAGGATCTGGTACTCACCCCAGTCAGCTACGTGCACCAACATCGTGTGACCGCCGGAGACGAGGAGTGTGATGAAGGGTGGCTCCAGGTCGGGGTCCTCGAGCAGGTTAGCGAAGATATGCCCTTCCAGATGGTTGACGCCCACAAGAGGTCTGCCCGTGGCGTACGAGATGCCCTTGCCGAACGCCACACCCACCACGAGCGCACCCACGAGGCCGGGTCCTCGGGTGACAGCGAACGCATCCATATCGGTGGGGGCGAGCTCTCCTACACCGAGCGTCTCCCCCGCCCGTGCGAGAGCCTCGCGGAACACATCCACGATCGTCTCGGTGTGCTTACGGGATGCGATCTCGGGGACCACGCCACCGAAACGTGCATGGAAATCTATCTGGGATGCCACGACCTCGGCGAGCACGGTGGAATCGGCCGTCATGATGGAGCATGCCGTCTCGTCGCATGAGGTCTCGATCGCGAGGACGAGGGGTCTCAGAGGATCGAGTGCAGCAGCTACCGCAGTATCATCGCGTTCGGCGCAAGCAGGAGCGGCGTCGATCCTCCGCTCGCCGAAGGTGAGGATCTCTGCGTCTTTCTCGTCCAACTGAGCCTTTAGAGGCAGGACCGCTTCCATGACGAGGGCGGATTCCGAGCCGCCGTAGTAGCGGGGGCGCTCGCCTATCACGGTGAAACCGAGGGAGGTGTAGAGCTCGATTGCCGGTATGTTCGAGGCGCGGACCTCGAGGGATGCCGTGCGGGCTGATTGCATGAGGGCGTCGTAGGTGACGCGCTCGAGGAGTCGGCGTGCGATGCCCCGTCTGCGGTAATCCGGATGGACACCCATGTCCAGGATCTGGATGTCATCACCGATCAGTTGGCCCCCGCAGAAACCCACGATCCGGCCGCGGTCGTGCGCGACCCACCAGTTGCGGTCGAGCTGCCGGAACTCATCGAGGAACATGGCGCGTGACCACCGCTCGAAGTGTTCCGTGAACACGAGCTGCTCGAGAGCGCTCACCTGATCGATGTCATTCAGGGACATGGGGCGCAGCATGAGGTGTGCATCGGCCATATCATCAGCGACGCCCGTGATGAGGTCCACAGCAGGGCCTTTACCCAGGCGGAGACGCTCGTTCTCCTCAGCGTCCGAGAGGCGCGTATACGTTGGCAGCAGTTCCGCGGGGTCGCCGGAAGTCTCAAGAGCAGGACTCGCCAGATATGCATCGAGCAAACTTCGCCCCGTGGGTGACCAAGCAGCTTCATCCGTGAACAGCGAGAAGCCCGCATCCTCCAGATGCCCCTTGTACTTGAGGAGCGCATCACCGGTGACGGTCAGCATCGTGGTGTCCTCCCGCGCGTATCGCGAGATGACAGGGATAACCTTGTAGACCGACTCCCTCCCACTGCGGCGTGAGACGTATGGCTCCGCATCATCAAGGTCGTAGAGCGCAGGATAGACCTCTTTGCGCATGGCATCCCCGAGCACGAGAAGTCCACCTCGAGCTCCCGCTCGCCAAGCGGTCCACGCCATGGCGTTCAGAGTGGATACGCCATAGAGTGGTATCCCAAGGCCCGTAGCCAGGCCTTTCGCAGTAGCGACCGCGATGCGCACACCCGTGAAGGAGCCCGGTCCGCGGCCGACGACGATGGAGTCGAGGCTGGTCGCTTCGAGCCCTGCTTCACAGAGCATCTCATCCACGATGGTGAGCAGCCGCGTGTTGGAGTTGCGATGCGCTGGGGTGTCACCGGAAGCGAGGACCTCGACCGATTGGCCGTAGCCGCTCCCGTCTCCCGTGATGCGCCCGATAGCAGCCGCTATGAACGAGGTGGACGTATCGAACGCGAGCACGTATCGCACATCCGTCTCACCTGCCGTACCGCTCATCGTCCACCTCCCATCACATGGTCCACTTCCATCATCAACCGCGAGGAGCGCGGCCCTGAAGCATCCAGCCGGATGATCCGAGCCGGCTCGGATGTGGCATCGTAGGCAGCATCCGCTACGATCGCCTCTCGCGCGAACGTGATCGTCATCACATCGTCGGGTAACTCATCGGGGAACCGGTCACCCCATTCCACGAGACTCACGCCGCCCGACTCCAATATGTAGGCGAAGTCGATGTCCTCGAGGTCCTCCGGGGACCCCACACGATACAGGTCCATGTGTTCGAGCGCGACCTTCTCGCCCGGATATGAGACGTGGATCACGAAGGTGGGGCTCGTGACGCGGCGCTTCACGCCCAGGCCGTCAGCGAACCCTTGCGAGAAACGTGTCTTGCCGGCACCCAGATCACCGGTCAGGACGAGTACGTCGTTGGGCTCGGCGAACGACGCCACGATCTCACCGAGGCTGCCTGTCTGCGTCTCGTGCGAACTGCGGTAGACGCCGAGCGCCAGGCGTGTGGGGAGGATGTCGTCGATCACGACGGTGCCTCCTCTCCGCGCAGCAGACGACCGAGCAGATCGAAGTCCCGCTCGAGCACCTCCTGCTTGCTACGGTCGTATATGGCGGCGGCCGGATGGTACACGGGTAGCACGTAGAACTTACCAGCTCGATGGACTTGGCCACGCAGCGCTGTGATCCCCACTTGGGTCCTGAGGATGAAGCGCGTAGCGAAGTTGCCCAGCGTGACGATGAACTCCGGATCTATAGCGCGCGTCTGCTCGCGCAAGAACGGCGAACAAGCGGAGATCTCCTCAGCTTGTGGGTCACGGTTTCCCGGGGGTCGGCACTTCACCACGTTGGTGATGTAGACCTCGTCACGGGTGAGTCCCGCGCGGGCGAGAAGGACGTCGAGTCCTTTGCCTGCAGCTCCTACGAACGGCTCCCCAGTGGCATCCTCGTTCTTCCCGGGGGCTTCGCCCACGATGAGAACACGTGCCTCCGGATCACCGGAGCCGAAGACGATGGTGGTGCGGCCCTCGTGGAGAGGACACCGTCTGCACTCACCTATGTCAGCACGGATGGCTTCGAGATTCACGAAGCGCTGCTCCGCGTGTAGATGCGATCCATACGGAGGCCGAACCTGCACGCCAGCTCGTAGTTGATGGTTCCGAGCCTCTTGGCCATATCATCCAGCGTGATCTCGTCGTCACCGTCACGACCCACGACGGTGATCACGTCACCGTGAGTGATGGGATGCGTGGGCTTCAGCGCTGATGGGTTGGAGACGACCTCGATCATGAACTGGTCCATGCAGATGCGGCCCACTTGTTGGCACCGACGGCCATCGAAGAGGACCTGCGTGTCGTTGGAGAGTGCACGCGGCATGCCATCTGCGTATCCGAGTGGGAACGTAGCAATCTGCACACTCTTGGGCACGCGGTACGTGAACCCGTAGCTCACGCCTTCACCGATCGACGGCTCTTTCACCATGGTGGCGCGCGCCCGAACGCTCATCGCAGGCTCGAGCCTGATGAGGTCACGGGTTGAGTCCGATGGATGCAGTCCATACATGGCGATGCCACCACGGACCATGTCGAAATGCGCCTCGGGATGCATGATGATGGCGGCGGAGTTGGCAGCGTGTACCGTGCCGGGGTCGAAATCGGCCTCGCGCATGGCAGTCACGGCCTCCTTGAAGCGTCGGAGCTGCAGCGCGAAGTCCCAATCCTCAGGTGTGGTGTCGGCAGTCGCGAAGTGAGTGAACGTGCCTGTACGCTCGAGACCGCGATGGAAGTCGATCAATTTCAGGAACTCCAGCACGTCCAGATGATTAACCCCGATCCTGTTCATACCGGTATCGATCTTAAGATGGTAACGAGCCGTGAGCCCTGCATTCACGGCTTGCTCACCCAGATCGAGAGCGAACTCTGCCGTTGTGATAGCGCAGATGAGGTCGTTCTCCAGGATGGCGGGGATGCCCGTGCGCGGCGGCTCGGATAGCAGCAGGATGGGTGCCGTGATCCCGGAGGCGCGGAGCTCGATGCCTTCCTCGAGCGTAGCCACGCCGAACATATCAGCTCCGGCTATACCGCATGCGCGTGCCACAACGGGCGCGCCATGACCATATGCGTCGGCCTTCACGATGGCCATGAACTTGGTATCGTTGGGCGTGATGTCCATGAGTCTGCGGACGTTGCGTCTGATGGCGCTCAAGTCCACCTCAACCCATGACCATCTATGCGCAGGAGTGGTGTCCAGCATCAGGATCCTTCCATCCAAGCAGTGCCGAAACTCAGTTGATATCTTCCTCGAGCATTACCAGCGCATCGGGAATCGCATCCAGGATATCCGTCGCGATGACCGAGCGCTCCCCGCGCGCACCTTGCGCAAACAAGGCTGCACGACCTTGTAGGGCTACGGCAGCCGCTATGGCCAGATCGGGCTCGACGGGGTCCTGTGCGAGTACACCTCCGATGATACCAGCGAGCACGTCACCGCTCCCCGCCGTAGCCAAGCTCGCAGGGCCAGCGGGGAGATAGTACGTCATGCCTGGTGACACCAGTACTGAGGATACGGATTTGATGAGGATGGAGAGGTTGGGGATCTCCAGCCGGGCGAGAAGGATGGAGGCCTCCTCCACCAGCAACGGGAGCCCCACGTAGGGATCGGCATCCACCATCCGGGCGAACTCACCCGTATGAGGCGTGAGGATGACCGGGGCTTCTCGCCCAGCTAGGTCATCACGGTAGTCTTCGAGTCGATCACCGAGAAGCTCGAACGCTCCTGCGTCCAATACAAGCGGAACGTCAGCTGCGATAGCTGCTTCGAAAATGCGTCGGTCAGCATCGGTCGCTCGGGAGCCAGGTCCGAGAACGAGTGCATCAGTACGCTCGAGAGCTGTGGAGATGTCGGGTTCGTTACCCGTACCGTAGCCGATCACGGGGATCGTGAGCACGTGTGTCCGAGCGGCATCCGCTATCGCCTGCGGAACGGCGAGGGTCACGTAGCCGGCGCCGGTGCGCGCAGCAGCGCGTGCGGTCAGGATGGGTGCACCGTGGTAGCGCTCGGAGCCACCCACCACGAGCACGGTTCCGCGACCATACTTGTTGGCGTACGGATCGGGCAGAGGGAGCACGCCGAAGAGGTCATCGTCCTCCACGTAACAGGCGGTCGCGTCAGCGAGGAGGTGTTCTGTATCCGCGAGCGGGATACAGATGAGTTCGCCCACGAGATCCGCGCCGGCGCCTACGACGAGGCCCGGCTTGAGGGTCAGGAGTGCTGCCGTGATATCAGCGGTGACGGCGGGTCCTGAGACGGCACCCGTGCGTGCATCGACGCCGCTCGGAAGATCCACCGAGACCACGAGCGGTACATCAGCAGTCTCCAGAGCACGGACCCACGTATCGAACGGGGTTCGGAGTGCTCCATGGGAGCCAGAGCCCACCATGGCGTCTACGACGCACGATGCGTTCTCCATGAGATCGAGGAGTTCCTGGAACGTGGGGTCCACGTAGAGTGGTAGACCTACCTTGGCCACACCTTCCGCCACGTGACGAGCCAGTTCCGAACGGATACGGGAAGGGTCATCGGGCGTAACCACCTGGACCTCGAATCCGCTGGCAGCGAGCTCGTCCGCGACCACCCACCCATCTCCGCCGTTGTTACCCCAACCGCAGAGCACGATTATAGGACCGCGATCAACCCGCGACGAAACGATGCGCGCTACTTCAGCACCAGCACGCGCCATGAGCTTGGCGGCTGACGTGCCCTCATCAGCCAAACGGCGCTCGAGCTCCACCACTTCGGGGACGGGAAGTACGAATTGCATGGGTCCTCCCTACTCCACGGCACCGCTCTGCTGGCGGTCCAATTCCTCCAGGATCGAACGCGCATCCTTGAAGGAGCGACGCAGCTCCATCTCAGGATCCTCGTCCTCTTCAGGGCGAGAAGGTCTCGTGTC
>CAYVBA010000031.1:0-5503 GCA_964448475.1 uncultured Coriobacteriales bacterium | reverse complement strand
CTCATCGAAGAGTCGCAGTACGCACGTTCCTCAGCAGTGAAGATCCGCTCACGGAACGCAGGGGTGCGCTCGAGGATATCCGCCATCCGGTGGATGTCGACGATATCCACACCTACGCCTGCGACCGTCATATCATCTACTCCGCTGTGACCGATTTCGAGAGGTTACGAGGTTCATCGACCACGTTACCACGAGCGATCGATACAGCGCGCGCCAGGAACTGGAGCGGGATGACAGCTACGAACGGCTCGAGAAAGGAGGGAACCCGAGGCACGAAGAAGGTGTGGTCGGCGACTGCCGAGACCTTCTCGTCCCCTTCAGGAGCGACCGCTACCAGGTATGCGCCGTTGGACTTGTACTCCTCCATGTTATGGAGGGTCTTATCATGCGTATGATCGTCCGAGACGATGGACACCATGGGGAAGCCAGATTCGATGAGGGCGAGAGGCCCGTGCTTTATCTCACCTGCAGGGTAGGCCTCAGCGTGGAGATAGCTCGTCTCCTTGAGCTTGAGAGCACCTTCTTTGGCGAGCGCGGCCAGAAGACCGCGGCCCATGAACATAGCGCTCGCGCGCTCACGCATATGCATGGCGGGAGCGTCCTGCGAGGTTGTGCTGTCGATCGTCTGTTGGATGAGCTCGGGCATACGAGCAAGCTCCTCCAACTTGGAGGCGACCTCCTCCTGCGTGAGGGTGCCCTTGAGAGCTGCAAGATCGAGCGCAAGCAGTACGAGCGTGCCGAGCTGCGCGGTGAAGGACTTGGTGGCGGCCACGGAATACTCTGGGCCAGCATCGGTGTGGATGAAACCGGTAGCCTCATCCGGGATGGTCACGCCCACCACGTTGGTTATGGCTACAACCGGTGCGCCCCAGGACAGTATGCGGCGTAGCGAGATGATAGTGTCAGCCGTTGTACCGGACTGCGTGATCACGATGTAGAGCGTGTTCGGGACGGTCAGGACATCGCGGTAGTTGAACTCGGAGGCCACGTCCACCTCGACGGGGATACGAACCCATTGCTCCACGAGAGCCTTAGCGATCAGACCTGCGTGATAGCTCGTACCACATGCCACGATGTGGATGCGCTCGACACCTACGAGATCATCATCGGTCAGTCCTATGTCGGGGAACGTCACGTGTCCGTCGTGCACGTAGAGATCGAGCAGATGTGCGAGCACACGAGGCTGTTCGTTGATTTCCGAGATGAGATGTTCCTGTACTGGTTCACGGGTTGCGTCGGTCATCGACGGCTCCTCCCAAACGGGCTGGCTCACGCCAGCTGTTCACGTACCACGGCCGCGAGGCGCTCAGCAACTTCAACAGTGGTCGCATCATCGGCTGCTTCCACCATGACGCGAACGAGCGGCTCGGTACCGGATGGTCTGACGAGCACGCGCCCGTCATCACCTAGGGAATTATCCTCTTCGGCTATGGCCTCCGCTATCACCGCATCGGTATCGAAGTCCTGTTTACGGGATACCTCCACATTGATGAGGTGTTGAGGGAATCGCTGCATGACACTTGCGGCTTCGTCGAACGACTGCTCCGACCTCACCACGGTATCCAGGAGCTGCAGTGCCGTGATCAGGCCGTCACCAGTTGTATTGTGATCGAGGAAGATGACATGCCCGGACTGTTCACCGCCGAGCGTGGCGCCATCATCCTGCATACGTTCCAGCACGTAGCGATCCCCTACCTTGGTCTGCACGACCTCGATATCTCGTTCGCGCATAGCTCTCATGAATCCGAGGTTGCACATGACGGTCGAGACCACTTCGTTCTTGGCGAGAAGCCCGCGCTCCTTGAGATCCGCTGCCACGATAGCTAGGATCACGTCACCATCCAGCTCAGCACCGGTGGAACTCACGGCCAGCATGCGATCCGCGTCACCGTCATGGGCGATACCCACGTCGGCTCCTACACGGGCAACCGCTGCGCGCAATGGCTCGAGATGCGTGGAGCCGCATTCCACGTTGATATCCGAGCCATCGAAGTCATCGTTTATGACGGTGACGTCTGCTCCGAGGCGACGAAGTGCTTCTGGAGTCGTCTGATACGCTGCACCATGCCCGCAATCCACGACTACCTTGAGGCCATCCAAGCTCCCCACGACCGTCTCGACAGCATGAGCCACGTACGTCTCAGCAGCATCATCCACGTGGATGACACGACCGACGGCATCACCCACACCCCGCTCGACGGCGCGATCGGGATCCAAGACGAAATCCTCGATACGTTCCTCTTCCTGATCCGAGAGCTTATGCGCTCCAGAATCGAAGAGCTTGATGCCATTGTATTCAGGAGGGTTGTGTGAAGCGGAGATCACCACGCCGCCATCTGCCCCGAGCGTGCGGATGTTCAGAGCGACCGCAGGGGTGGGGACGATGCCCACGAGCAGTGCATCTCCGCCAGCGGAGGTGATACCGGCTACGAGCGCCGCTTCGAGCATCTCACCAGATCGGCGGGTATCCCGCCCGATCACGATGCGCTTGCCCAGATGGAGCACGGCTGCTTCACCGAGAGCGAATGCCAGCTCAGGCGTGAGCTGGGAATTGGCGACACCCCGGACTCCGTCTGTGCCGAAAAGTCGAGCCATAAGATCTTCTCCTCATATAATGAGAGCCGGGCTCTCCGGGTTGAATCGGAGGTCCCGGCTCTGCATAGTGCGGGTGTAGGGTTCCTAGCGCTTGGAGAACTGCGGGCGCTTGCGAGCCTTGCGCAGTCCGTACTTCTTGCGCTCGACTTCACGGGCGTCACGGGTGAGGAACCCGGCACTCTTGAGGTCATCACGGTAGTCACCAGCGTCGAGCAGCGCGCGAGCGATGCCGAGGCGCAGAGCACCAGCCTGGCCTACCTTACCGCCGCCGTCGCACGTAGCGATGACGTCGAAATGGTCCACGGTATCCGTGGCCTTGAAGGGTGCGAAGGCCATGTCTACGAGAGCCTCGCGACCGAAGTACGCAACACCGTCCTGCTTGTTGACGGTGAGCTTACCGGAGCCGGGAACCAGGCGAACGCGCGCCGTAGCTTCCTTGCGACGACCGGTACCTTGATACTGTGCAGCGTTGTCTGCCATGTGGATCAGCCCTCCAGCTCTATCTTCCGCGGTGACTGCGCCTCATGAGGGTGCTCGGATCCCGCGTAGACCTTGAGCTTGAGGTACTGTGCACGACCGAGGGTTCCCTTGGGGAGCATGCCCTTGACCGCATGCTCGATGATGCGCTCGGGATGCTTGGCCAGGACGTCCTCGTAGGCTTCTTCCTTGAGTCCACCCATGTACTGGCTGTGGCGGTAGTACTTCTTCTGTTGGGCCTTGTTGCCGGTCAGGATGACCTTCTCAGCATTGATGACGACCACGAAATCACCCACGTCCACATGTGGGGTGTACTGCGGCTTGTGCTTGCCCTTGAGGATCTGTGCGATCTGGCTCGCGAGGCGTCCGACTGGCTGATCGGTCGCGTCGACGAGGAGCCACTCGCGCTCCACCTCGCCCGGCTTGGCGTAATAGGTCTTCACTACGTTCCTCCAACTTGCTGTATGCGTGTTCTATTCAGAGTTTCACGGGGCTCTGATTAGTGAACCTTGCTAGGATACCCCGTGCCTATACCAGCGTCAATAACGAACATGCAGGTTCGTGGTCACTTCGTGTGCTGACGGAACGTCTCGATGAAACGACAGAACGCCCCGATCTGCTTGTCCAGGAACTCGACCGAGATCTCCGTGAGCACGAGGTTCCCCTCCTCGTCGAGAAGGGTGTGCCCGGCCGGCACCGCGGTGCGTGGCTGGTGCATGATGAACGCGTTCAGGATGCCGAGCAGCATGTCGAGCTGATCGAGCATGATGTTGGCGCCGTTGCCCGAGATGGAGATACCGGAGAACGTCACGAGCTTGTTGGAGATCTCGTTCGTAGTGGCGGGAACGGAAGGCCTGCTCAGCCAATCGATCAGGTTCTTCAGCCCACCGGGTACCGCGTGATTGTATTCGGGCGAGACGAACCAGACGGCATCCGCCTGTGCGACCTGCTCGCGCACGCGCCTGACCGCCGCAGGAGGATCGGCTTCCAGGTCCTGGTCGAAGAAGGGGACGTCATCGTAGACGAGCTCCACCATCTCGAACCCCTCGGGGAGCCTCTGCGCGATGATCTCGAACAGCTTACGGTTGAGTGAATCCTTGCGACGTGAACCGACCACGCCGGCGATGGTGTACGTGGACATGACCCTCCTCGTTGACCCGGGCTTCTCGTCCACACATCCTATCACCGACGTGGTCGTCGGGTTCGTCTACAGCGTCTCGGGCTCAGCGCGGTACTCGGCGGCGCCTTCGACGATCTCTATGAGCAGATCCGAATCGGCCATCGTGGAGATGTCACCGAACGCCGTGGGCGAGACGACTCCTGCAGCTACCTTGCGGAGCACGCGGTGGAGCACCTTGCCGGAGCGGGTGCGCGGGATGGCGGGGACGAACTGCACCATGTCGGGCACGGCTGCAGCTCCGATCCTATTGCGGACGTGACCGCGGAGCATCCAGCGGAGGTCGGCGCTCGCTTCGTAGCCCTCGTTGACCACGACGAACGCGTAGAGTCCGTTGACGATCTCACGCGGGTACGTTACGACGGCCACCTCGCAGACGGCCTTGTGCGAGGAGAGTGCTGCCTCGACCTCGGCCGTCGAGAGCCTCAGTCCGGACTGCGTGATGATGTCATCCACACGACCGAGCAGCCAGTGGTATCCGTCAGAATCCTCGACCGCCAGGTCACCGGTGTAGTAGAGATCCGGGAACCTGTCGAGGTAGCCTTCGCGCAGGAGCACGTTGCCGGAATCGTCCCAGAGGCCGAGCATCATACCTGGCCACGGATGGGTGATGGTCAGATGGCCGCTCGATCCGTTGGGGACGGTCTGACCGTCCTCGTCCACGATGGTGGTACTCACGCCGAACATGGGCAGACCCGAAGCGCCCGCCTTCATGGGGATGGCCGAGGGGAAGGTGGTGAGCATGACACCGCCGGTCTCCGACTGCCACCAGGTGTCCACGATGGGCACGGTGCCAGCGCCGATGACATCATGGAACCAGTTCCAGACCTCGGGGGTGATGGGCTCACCGGTGGTGCCGAGGACCTTCAGCTGATCGAGGTCGTAGCGGTCACGGACGTCATCGCCTTCCTGCATTGCGGTGCGCAGGTGCGAGGGTGTGGTGTAGAACTGGTTGACACCGTGCTTCTCGATGATCTCCCAGAAACGACCGGGGCGCGGATAGGACATGGTTCCCTCGTAGAGCACGGTGGTCGCTCCGGAGAGCAGCGGTGCGTACACGAGGTAGGTGTGTCCGGTGATCCAGCTGATGCTGGCCGTGCAGAAGAAGACATCCGACTCGTGGTAATCGAACACGTCACGGAAGGTCTCCATGGCGTAGACGGGATAACCACCGGAACCGTGGACGATACCCTTCGGCTTACCGGTGGATCCCGACGTGTAGCTGATGAACAGCGGATCGGATGCATCCACCCA
>CAYVBA010000030.1:4379-14853 GCA_964448475.1 uncultured Coriobacteriales bacterium | reverse complement strand
AGGATACTCATGTGGTGGCTTCCACGATCAAGCTCATCTCGACCATCATGCTGACCGCTGCTATGTTCGCCATGGGTGCGGGGGTGAGGGTGCGCACGCTGCTTTCGACCGGCGGGCGTGCACTCGTGCTGGGTGCGCTGATCTCCGTGATCGCTACTGTGGTGTCGGGTATGGGTGCTGCGCTGCTGTAGACGTCTTTCGGATGACCCTTATGCACCTTTCGCATGAGCCTATACGCTCATCGACTCATATGAACGTACTTCTCGCGTATACTTCGGAGACCTGATCCACCCCTAGGAGGAGTGCCGTGTCCGGATCCGTGAATCTTCTTCGCTCGGCGTTCTACGTCTGCCCTCTCTGCGAGACGTCGATCCACGCATCCATCGGAGCGGACATAACCTGCTGCGGCGAACATCTAGCGCCACTCGAGATCCAGGAGCCCGTCGGCGAGCACGCGATCACCGTGGAGCGCATCGACGGCCAACGCTACGTCCACATGGACCATCCCATGTCGAAGGATCACTCGATCCGCTGGATCGGTCTGCTCACGGACGAACGCTTGGAGATGCAGCAGCTCTACCCCGAGGGGGACGCACATGCCCACTTCAGCATCCGCGGACGCGGCATGATCCTGGCGTACTGCCATGTCCACGGCCTCTTCGGGCTGCGCGACTGACTGCTCCGGGCGAGAAACCCCTTACACTTCAGGGCCGCTGTACACGGTGAGGTGACCGGGTAGGAGTTCCAGCTCCATGGGGAGCGGATCGCCTTCGTCACCATCCACGTTGATCGGGTGGTCGGTTCCTTCATTATCCGCGAGCTCCACACGTACACTCTTGCCCACGTAGTACGAAAGACGATCCGTGTCATCCTCTACTCCCCTGAGCAGATCGGGAATCGTCTGTATGGTCTCCAGGATGGATGAATCTCGCAAGCAGATAACATGCATCTTGCCATCGTCCACTTCCGCATCAGGGATCATGGTTTCGAATCCACTGATAGAGCCGGTAAGCCCTACCACCACGGTGCTTCCAACGAACTCACATGTCTTACCATCCACAGTGACACGGAAATCGTAACTGGGGTTATCTGCGAACTGCTTCAAGCCAGCTATGAAGTACGCAAGAGGACCCCACTTGGTCTTGTCCTCTATGCTCACGTCGTTGAGCGCTTCGGGAATAGCGCCAGCGGCCACGACGTTCATGAAATATGAATCGTTGTTAACCCTACCGATGTCCAACAGCTTGGTACGCGTTGGATCGAATTGAGCGATGGCCTCCTCAGGATCGAGTGAGATACCGAGCGAGCGTGCCAGATCGTTGACCGTGCCTAGCGGGAAGAACCCGAACTTCGGACGATATTCCTGCTCGGCTATCCCGCTGATTCCTTCGTTGACGGTTCCATCTCCACCGATCACGAAGACACTGTCATACCTTTCTTCTGCGGCGACGCTGGTGAAGCGAATGGCATCTCCGTCAGCCTCCGTATGCTTCAGGTGAACCTCATCGAAGTACTCCTTGAGTTTGGCTTCAGCGAGCTCTGCGTAACGCGGAGCTTCTTCGGAACCAGAACTCGGGTTCACCACCAGCAAGGCTTTGCTCATATCGTTTCCCGTCTCTAGCAAGCTTGGCCAGGTGCTCCAAACAATGTACCCGCTATCCTGCTCCATGAAGACGAACGGCCCCACCGAAGTGGAGCCGTTCGCAAGGGAGGAGGAAGTTCCGACGGTGCCTAAGGCAATCCGACGGTGAAGAAGACCCAGCGCGTGATGAACGCGGCGACTACCACAAGAACGAGGAGAACGATGCTCCCGAGCGGCGTAGTGATGCGTTCGCTTAGGGACATCGCAGAGATGGCGATTGCAGCCACGGGACCTATGG
The DNA here is from genome assembly GCA_964448475.1 of uncultured Coriobacteriales bacterium. Taxonomy (GTDB): domain Bacteria; phylum Actinomycetota; class Coriobacteriia; order Coriobacteriales; family CAYVBA01; genus CAYVBA01. The sequence continues at coordinate 12,973 of CAYVBA010000030.1, read as the reverse complement.
CAGCGCCCGCGATGAGGAAGCTGACAACGCTTCCATAGCCCAGAGCTGCCATGTGGAAGCCGTACGCCAGAAGCGCGATAGCCCACATGACCGAAAGTACGATGAGTGTGACGTAAAGTGCGCTGTTCCTACCTGCAGGTGCCAATACCCCGTACAGAGCAGCTCCGATCACGAAATCACTGGTGAAGAAGAAGAGAAGCGTCGCCTCGGAGCTCCAACTCGGAACACCCGCGCTGAAGTAGTAAGCGAGGGAAGTGACGATGATCAACCCTAAGGCGGCGATGGATCCGAGAATCGTGATGACGCGGGGAGCTTCCTTACCGCCCTTGAAGGTCAAGAGAAGGTGGATAAGCAGGAAGATCCCGAAGCCGATCGACCAATAGGCTTCCTGAGAGATCATCGATGACGGGTTGCTCAAGCCGTTGATGAACCTGAGCGGTTGTCCCAAGTGCAGCATGGATCCGAGCAAGCCTACCCCGAGCAGGATGAGTGCCACAAGCGGTATGAGCCAGGGCTTGCGTGCGTCATCAGCTGGAGCAGGGCGAGCGAACGACATCAGCGTTGAGATGATATACATCCCTGCCGCGATGCCTGAACAAGTGGTGAATACGATAAGAGGAAGAGCCTCGAGTAGCATATAACCTCACCCCTTTCCTAGAGGTAGAAGACTGAAGGATTGGTGCCCATCTCGGGCTTGTACTGAAGCCCCTTGTGCTTCTGGATGAGCTGTACGACCTCGCTCGACGGATCGTTGAGGTCACCGAAGAAGCGAACGTTCGCTGGGCAGCTCTCTACGCAGTACGGCTCCTTACCTTCCTTCACACGCGGCTCACAGAAGTTGCACTTGCTCATGAGCTTGACTTCTTCGTCCATCATCGGCGCGTTGTACGGACATGACCAACGGCAGTATCCACAGCCGATGCAGTACTGCTGACGCACCGAGACGATTCCGGTTTCAACATCTTTCTGCATAGCAGGAGTCGGGCAGTTATTGACGCACGGTGCGTCCACGCAGTGATTACATAGAACCGGTCTGAACGCCAGCGAGGGAGTCGGGAATTTACCAGTAGGTTGGTAGATATTCTCGCCATCGAGGCTCTCCACATGATTCCAGTACGTCCCGCCCGATACACCGTTGCAGACCTTGCAACTGATGGTGCATGTTTGACAGCCGACACAATGGGCTGTGTCGATGACCATCGCATATCGTTTCTTCTCACTCATCATGACCACCCCCCTTATGCCTTCTCTACTTCGACGAGTACCTCGTAGAACGCGGCATTCGTTTGGCTGTAGAACTCCTCGGATTCGTTCTTGATGTAGTGCGTCAGCTCCTGGTACTCACCCTCGATGAAATAGTCAGGTGTCCAGCCGCTCGCGATCGATACCGTACCGGGAACGATTCCTTCCGTGAGGAACGCGATGACCTTCATGTAGCCACGGTCGTTCCAGACACGGACAACGTCTCCGTGCGCAACACCTCGTGCCTCAGCATCAGCAGGATTGATCTCAAGCCACGGTTCTTCCTGTACCAACCTGAGTGCTGGGTTGAGGATGTGCTGTGTGTGGACGTTGAGACGATCGTGATATTGGATGAAGACGAGGGGGTACTTCTGTGCGAGTTCGCCCTTACGAGGATCTTCTACGGGTGGCTTCCAGGTGGGAACCTGCTGTCCGAACTGACTCATACTCTCGGTATAGAACTCGAACTTCTCGGTCTGGGTCTTATATCCTTTGCCTTCTGCGTAGACGATTGCCGGATTGTAATCCGCATCACTTCTGCCGTAGATTCCCTCAGACATGACGGTGTCCCAATCGAAATCATCCCATGCCGGGTGATCGGTGGATACGAACTGACGGATCCACTCCTCGTCCGTCTTATCCCAGTGCTTCTCGACACCGGTCTTCTGAGCAAGCAGACTCATGATCTCGACATCGGACTTGCTCTCTCCCAGTGGCTCGATAGCCGGCTGATTGAACATCACCCAGGGTGAACGATCCACCATGTCCCACTTCTCCCAATACGTGGTACCGGGTAGGACGATGTCGGAATACTTCGCGGTCCAGGTCCACCAGGGGTCGACGGTGACGATGAAATCGATTGCCGGGAACACCTCGTTGATGATCTTGTTGGAGTCCGGACTCATATTGATGAAGTTGCTGTTGGCGATCCAGAAGAAGTCGATCGGCACCGGATCATGGTCTATAGCAGCGTCATACACCTTCGATGACTTGATGAAGCTCTCAGGGTTATCGCCGGTATCGGACCAATCGGAGTAGTCATAGACTGGACCGGTGTACCCCGCGACTGGCCGCGTGGTTGCGGTACCACCGGCATGAGAAGCGCCGCCGCCCCGGACACCGATGTAACCGGCCACCGCTGCAAGGGTAGCTACCGTACGGAACGGAGAGTACGAGTTGGAGACGCGCTGCATGCCTTGACCCATACGGATGCCTGCGGGCTGTGCGTTGATGTACTCGAGCGTGAAGCTCTCGATGAGTTCGACGGAAAGACCGGTTATCTCGGAGGTGCGCTCCAAGGTGTACTCGGAGGCTTCGGCCTTCAGGTGCTCGAACGCAGTCTTGCACGCGACGCCGTTCACGTCATAAGAGCCGTCGATCGCAGGCTCCACACCTGTCGTTCCCGCAACCACAGCGGTCTGCGTAGCGGTATCCCAGACCAGGAACTCGTCATTCTCGTTCCTGAGGTATTGCAGGTCGTCGTCACGGATGAGATAAGGAGCTACGCTGTACTGCGCCAGCCAATCGACCGCATGCATATCATGCTCGATGAGGTAGTTAATCATCCCGAGTGCCAGCGCCGGGTCCGTCTGAGGCTTGATGGGGATCCACTGGTCGGCCATCGCCGCAGACGAGCAGTATCGCGGATCGATCACGACGATCTTCGCGCCGTTCCTCCGAGCTGCAACCAGATCCCGCAGTTCACTGGTGTGAGTGTCCGCGATGTTGCGACCCCAGAGCACCACGAGGTTGGAGTTCATGTAGTCACGCGTGTCGTGTGCGCCGCGATGACTGCCGAAGACCATGGTCATACCCATGGACGCACCGTGGTCTCCCATGATCCCTTCGATGTCGTACGTAGTAGCACCGATCGTGCTGGCGTACCGGGTCGGCGCTTCCCATGACAGCTTCCCCAGGTTGCCTGTGAACGAGTAGAACGAAGCCGCCTGCGGCCCTTTCTCCTTTATGACGGCATTGAGCTTCTCCGCGATCTCGTCGATCGCCTCATCCCAGGTGATGCGCTCGAATTCACCCGAGCCTCTCTCGCCAGTACGCCTCATGGGATACATGACGCGTACGCTCTCATCCTGCAGTCGCTCTATGTAGGAGATCCCCCTGAGGCATGCGTTGGCATAACCAGGCCGCCCCGGCATATCGCCAGGCTCCACGCGTACGAGCTTGCCATCCCGCACCGTCCCCTTGAGGTGGCACCGTGACGTGCAGTTCACCGTGCAGACCGCATGTACGGAGCGCTCGCCTGCATCCCCACTCTCGGAATCATCGGCGAATACCTCACCCGCTGCGAACTTCGCAGACGAGACAAGCGTTAGTGCCCCTACCCCTTTGATGAATGTCCGTCGTGTGACTGATCCATCTTCTGAGATGAAGATGTCTTCAGCAGTACGATCCATCTCGCTCATCACACCCTCCAGTCGTCTCTATGGTTCTCTGGCCAGAGATCTTGATTCGGAGGTTAACGGTTGCGAATCATGGATTCTACACAGTTTTGTGTCGGATTGATTAACGACCGGAACTCCAACTCCTGGAGTTAGTGAAGAGGATGAGTATGATGAGGCCGACGTGAGCCAGACCCCAGCCGACGTAGACGTAGACCGGCTGCGCAACCACCATGAACAGAACACCGAAGGCGGCACTCGCGGCTGCGATCCCCAGGTCTATACCGTTCTGCTGAAGTGCGAAGGCGAACGCTCGGTGTTCTTCCTCCACGGAATCCGTGATCAATCGCAATGCGATAACGATGACGCCATAGTAGCCCACACCTGCGAACAAGCCAGGCAGCGAGGGATTCCCTGAACCAGTCGTGACGTATCCCAGGATAAAGAGCCCGGTGCCCAGTAGAACGATCACCACCGGAAGGACCCGTAGAGGATCGTATCTGTCCGTGAGTATGCCTATGAGAGGGCTCGCCAGCACACCACCGACCCCCAAGAAGAACATGAGGGTGCCCTGGGGTGATCCACCTGGGACGGTGGATGAAAGATGGACTTCCGAGAACGTGATGACCACCCCATAGCTCATCGCACAGAAGAACGTCACGAGCAGAACGAGCCCCACGATCCTCCCCTCGGTCCCGTGCAACGACGCCCACTGAGCCGAGAGAGGCTGCCTGGTGGAACCTCTTCGCTCCTCACCGACACCCTCTGCAATACGTACGCCTATGACGGTTAAAAGGGACGCCACCACACCGACGACGGTCAGGATTACGAACACCCGATCGAATCCGAACCGTGTGATCAGATTGAACGCTACCGCAGGTCCGATCACGACAGATAGTGAGGCAACCAACCTATAGGCACCCAGCATGAGCCCTTTGCGTCCCTCAGCACCTACAGCCGCAGCATGTGCGGTTGCTGCAGGGAAGAAGAGGGCGAGCCCAGCACTCTGCAGGAGCCGAATAAGCAGGATATGGGTGAAGTTCACACTCACAAGGAAGAGCAAACCCGAGATCACGAGCGAGGACAGGCCGATCAGCATAACCGCTCTCGAGCCGATCCTCGTCGACAACGGCGCTGTGACCACCCGCAAGATCACCGCCGCAACCAGAAAGACGGTCCCCTGCAAGCCCGACTCAGCCATGCTCCCACCGACGGCCAGTGTGTAGAGCGGAGTGATGCTGATGTAGATGATATTCAGCGAATAAGCGAGGAAGGCGGCGGCGAGAAACGGGATCTCACGGACTACGCCCTCTCTATCAGCACGGTCTATGGTTACAAGCCTCCATCATCGATGAACGCCTTGAGGCCTTCGAGGTCGCGGACTCTGACGGGTTTGCTCTTCTCGTCTATGAGCCCCTGCCTTCTGAGAGCCGTCAAGGCGTTGCTTACGGTATTCCTATGCACTCCCAGCATCTCAGCGAAGTCGTCGATGGTGAACACCGGCATGGAATCCATGCTGACCGTAAGGGCGTACAGAAGCCGGGCGAAACGCCGGGTCCCGCTCTCGAAGGCGAAGTTCGCGACTTCGTTGGTGGCGGAGTTGAGTACCTCTTTGAGGTAGACGATGAAGCGAAGGTAATACCTGGTATTGCGGTCGCAAAACGCAAGTAGATCGTCGTAGTGTATGGCCAGGATCGTTGCGTCGGTCATCGCTATGGCTGTGGATAAGGTGAGGCGTTCCTCCTCGAATCCTTGGAACCCGAACTGAGTGCCGGGGCCATGGAAGAACAGTGTCTTGGTCAGCCCTCCGCTGGATGAGAGATAGAGCTTCACGATCCCCTCTACCAAGTGGTACATATAGTCATCGTGTTGCTCGGACATGAAGATGTTCTCGCCCTTTTGGAAATGGAGGCGGCGTAAGGGGATGCCTTCGAAGCCGAGCAGCTCCTGCGTGGTGAAGACAGGAGAATAGCACGCCGAATCGATGAAATGTGGAAGTGAGCCACCGGTCATAAGATCCCCCTTGGACGAAACGCCCGTGCTATGCGATTCGCTTCCCTAGCACCAAGCACAGCCAGTATACGGGTGTGAGCGATAGAACCCTACACATATTTGTGTGGACAGATGGAAGGGGGATACCGGTCTCCCCTGAAAATATTATGGTTTACCTGCAATGATGATGGACGGCCCCGCCGAAGCGGAGCCGTCCGAAGTGAGCGCGGAATATGAGGGTGAGCTAGATGCGCTTGTCCTCAACCTGATACTTCTTCTGATAATGGCGTACAGCCAGCGACAGAGAGAAGCAGATGACGAAGTAGAACAGTCCCATCAGCCCGAAGATCGTGAAGATCTGCAGCGTGGAGTTGTAACCGTTCATGAGGATCATACCGCGACCCATGAGTTCCTGGATGGCTATCGCCGACCAGAGGAACGAGGTGTCCTTTATGGTCGTGATGGCTTGCGAGAGCAGGGCGGGAAGCATGTTCTTCAGCGCCTGCGGCATGATGATGTAGAAGTATCCGGTGAAGCGGCTGAAGCCTTGGCTGCGCATTGCTTCGTACTGGCCGCGGTGGACTCCGGCGAGGCCACCGCGGATGATCTCGCCCATCGAGGCGGAGGTGAAGACCGTGAATGCTGCGACAGCCGAAGGTATCGGCGGCAGCTTCACGATGAAGAAGATGAACATGATCCAGAGCAGGAGCGGGGTGTTCTTGAAGATCTCGATGTAGATGGTCGAGATGGCTTCGAGGAGCTTGTTGTGGCTGCGGCGCATGAGCGCGAGGATCGTGCCGATCACGATGGACAGCGCGATGGATATGACGGAGATGAAGACCGTCATGGCCAGACCTTGGAACAGGAACTTCATGTTCACCCACGTGAAGAGCTCTCCCATGTCGACACCCCCTCTCTGGCCACAGCGTGCTTGAGGTCATCATCGTCCTCGGTGATGGCCACGTTGACCTCGTCGTACTGCACGCGGCGTATCCGCTTCTTACCGCGGTTGGTCTCCAGACGGAGCGCCAAGCGGGACAACGGGAAGCAGAGGATGAAGTACATGAGGGCCGCGATCACGTAAGCCGGTCCGTAGTAGCTCGTGGAGTTAGCGAACGAGTTCGTGGCGTACATGAGCTCTCCGCCCGCGACGAGCGCCATGATCGACGTGTTCTTGATCAGGTTGGCTGCTTGCACGGCCAGCGGAGGCATGATGATCTGGATGGCTTGCGGCAGGATGATGGTCCGCATCATCTCTATGTAGCTGAAGCCTTGGCTGCGGGCCGCCTCGAACTGCCCCGTGGGGATGGACGAGATACCCGAACGCACGACCTCCGAGATGTACGCACCATGGTAGATACCGATGGCGATGACACCTATGAGGAACGTGGACATCTCGATCCCGATGAGCGGGAACACGGCGTACATGACGAACACCTGCAGCAGCAGCGGTACGTTCTGGATGACCTCCACGTACACCCGGTTGATGGCGCGGAGCACCTTGTTGCGCGACACCGACATCACACCGAAGATCACACCCAGTACGAGGGCGAGAAGGAGCGCGAGCACCGAGATCCCGATCGTCTTGCCGAACGCCGTCAGGATGACAGGGAAGTTATCGAAGTACGCTTGCCATTTGAAGGGAGCGAACATGCCGTTATCCATCAGCATTCAACCCCCACTTCTTCTTCAATTCATCAAGCGTGCCATCTTCCATCATCTCGCGGAGGAGCTCGTTGATGCGCGCTGAGAACTCGGGGTCGCTCTTGGAGGTGGCTATGCCGTAATCCTGTTTACCGAGGTCGGTATCGAGCAACATGGTGCCATCATCGAGGTAACCTTTGAGGATGGAGGTGTCCACGCTGAACGCATCCACGCGGCCGGTGACCAGTGCGATCTTGATCTCCGGATACGTAGCGTACTCGTTGTAGACGAGGCTGATGCCCTTCTCGTCCGCCAACTCGGCCAGCTTGTCCTTGGTGGTAGCGGCTTGAGCCACACCCACGGTGAGTCCGTCCAGGTCCTCGAAGGTGGAGATGCCGGAATCCTTCTTGACCAGGATACCTATGAAGTCCTGGTAGTAGGGATCGGTGAAGTCGTATGACTTCTTGCGCGCCTCGGTGATGGTGAACGTTGCGAGGGTTGCATCCAGCACCCCAGTATCCAGCATGGCGCCACGCGTGGTGACGTTCACGCCGGTCACGGTCACGGCATCGGGGTCTCCGTAGAGGCGGCGGGCCAGTTCATGCGCGATGTCCACCTCGAAGCCCTCGATCACGCCGGTGTCAGGATTCTGGTAACCGAAGCCGGGGACGTCGATCTTGGTGCCCACACGGAGCACGTTCTCCTCCTGCGCGGTGCTACAGCCTACCGAGAGGCCTGAGAGGGCGAGAAGCCCGAGCCCGGACGCTGCCACGAAGGCACGTCGGCTGAGAGTGATGTTAGAGAACATAAGGTCCTGACCTCCCTTCGAATGAGTCGATGTATCCATATACGACATCACCTACAGGATCTTGGAGAGGAAGTCACGGATACGGGGGTTCTCAGACTCGTCGAAGACATAGGAGGGTGCACCCTGCTCCACGATGAGTCCGTCGGCCATGAAGACCACGCGGTCAGCTGCTTCACGTGCGAGACCCATCTCATGCGTGACCATGACGACGGTCATGTTCTCGTCAGCAAGAGCCTTGATGACGTCGAGGACCTCCTTGACCATCTCGGGGTCGAGAGCAGCAGTGGGCTCATCCAGGAGCATGATTTCCGGATGCATGTTAAGTGCGCGGGCGATGGCCACGCGCTGCTGCTGGCCGCCGGAAAGTTGCGAGGGATACTTATCTACCTTGTCAGAGAGACCTACACGCTCCAGGTAGCGAAGGCCATCCTCACGCGCTTGCTCCTCACTCACGCCAAGCACCTTCACGGGCGCCAGCGTCACGTTACGCAGGACGGACATGTGCGGATAGA
>CAYVBA010000030.1:0-4279 GCA_964448475.1 uncultured Coriobacteriales bacterium | reverse complement strand
AGCACCTTCACGGGCGCCAGCGTCACGTTACGCAGGACGGACATGTGCGGATAGAGGTTGTAGCTCTGGAACACCATGGCCGCCTTGCGGGCGATGGCGCTGTGGTCCACGCGCTTGGCTGTGACCTCGATGTCATCGATCATGACACGGCCCGACGTGGGAGTCTCGAGCCCGTTCATACAACGTATGAGCACCGACTTGCCCGAACCCGATGGACCGATGATGACGACCTTCTCGCCCGTCTCGATCCGGAGGTCTATGCCCTTGAGAGCTTGGACCTCCTTGAAGTTCTTCTTGACGTCCTCCATGAGGATCATGTGGTGCGCCTCCCTTCGTGCATCCGCCGAAGAGAGCGCGTACATGGTCTGTCACGGCTTCGGGCGGAAACGTGGAATAGGTATCGGACAAGTATAGCGGAGCTTGTCCCTCCTCCATCGCTGTGGTGCAATGAAGTGACGGTGCGAGCCCGGCTCTGACCGATGAAATGGGGGTAGAGATGGAATTCACGGTGGAACGCATCTATGAGACCCACGAGGAGTCCGGAACGTACCGCGTGCTGGTGGATCGGCTCTGGCCCCGTGGTGTGAGCAAAGTCGATGCCAAGATCGACCTCTGGTCCAAGGACGTGACTCCGTCGGCGGCCTTGCGCCAGACGTACCATGCAGGCGAGATGGACTACGCCGATTTCTCCGCTGCATATAGTGTGGAGCTCGAGGAGAGCGGTGCCGTTGAGCGGCTCGTCAGCTCCCTCGAGAGATCCGGGGTAGAGAAGGTCGTGCTCCTCACAGCCGTGAAGGATGTGGAGCATAGCCATATGCCGGTCTTATTGGAGAAGCTCGAAGCCACTCCTACCCCTTAGGCTTGAATCTCTTCAAGAGCAACGAGTTGGTCACGACTGACACACTGGAGAGCGCCATGGCTGCTGCCGAGATCTCCGGACGAAGAATCCCTAGCGCAGCGAGCGGGATACCCAGCGAGTTGTATCCCAGTGCCCAAAAGAAGTTCTGGTGGATCTTGCGCATCGTGGCGCGGGACAGTTCGATCGCTGCCACGACATCACGCGGGTCGTCGTGCATCAGCACTATGGATCCTACCTCGAGTGCTGCATCGGAACCCGCGCCCATGGAGATCCCCACATCCGCAGCGGCCAAAGCCGGAGTGTCGTTGATCCCGTCACCCACCATCGCCACCGTCTTGCCAGTTGCTTTGAGCTGTTCTACAGCAGCGGCCTTATCTTCCGGAAGCACCTCGGCGATCACATGATCGGAAGCGATACCCAGCTCTCGCCCCACGGCCTCTCCGGTGAGACGTGCGTCTCCGGTGAGCAGGTACGTCTCGAGGCCCATCTCCCCTAGTTTCCTGATGGCCTCCGCACTGGATTCCCTCACCGTATCCGCCACTGAGATGACGCCCTCGACCTTCTCGCCCGAAAGGAGCACCATCGCCGTACGACCGAGCTGCGACATCCCCTCCAGATGCTCCCGAACCTCCTGCGCTAACCGGCCACCGAGGACACCCTCGGCCAGACGTGCGTTACCCAGTGCATATCCCACGCCGCCGATCGACCCATGGATCCCGCGCCCTACTTCTGCTCGGAAGCCCTCGACGTCGTCCAACTCGATATTGCCCTCGCGAGCCGCCTCCAGCATGGCCTTGGCCAAGGGATGCTCGCTCCCCCGCTCCAACGAAGCAGCAATCCTGAGTACATCGGTTTCACTTCGGGACGAGAAGGACGTGACACCCACCACCTGCGGCTTGCCCTGGGTGAGCGTTCCCGTCTTATCGAACACGACGGCGTCCATCTTGTGCGCTGTCTCGAGCACCTCACCATCACGTACGAGCACACCCAACTCAGCGCCACGTCCCGTTCCTACCATGATGGCGGTGGGCGTTGCCAATCCGAGGGCGCACGGACAGGCGATCACGATGACGGAGATGCCGGTGAGTAGCGCTTTCTCGAAGACGGAATGTGCATTGATGATCGTGTCAGGTAGGATGCCGTTCTGGATCAGCACAGGCACGAGTAGCCACCAAAGCAGGAACGCCACAACAGCAACCGTGAGCACCACAGGCACGAAGACAGCAGCGATCTTATCAGCGAACCTCTGCACCGGCGGCTGTGAGCTCTGGGCTTCCTCAACGAGCCTCACGATCCGCGCGATCATCGAGTCCGCTCCCACATTCAGAGCGCGTACACGGATCGACCCGAGCTCGTTCATGGTCGCTCCGGTGACGGAATCGCCCACGGTCTTCTCGACAGGAAGAGACTCGCCCGTGAGCATGGACTCGTCTACGGAAGAGGCGCCCTCCACGACTACGCCGTCCACCGGGATCTTCTCACCCGGCCTGACGATCACTATGTCACCGGCTACCACGTCATCTATGGGGATATCCGACTCCACTCCGCCGCGTACGACACGCGCCGTGCGAGCCGAGAGGTCCATGAGCTTCTCGATGGCTTCGGACGTGGCTCCTTTAGCACGCGACTCCAGGATCTTGCCCAGGAGCACGAAGGTTATCAGCATCGCGGATGTCTCGAAATACGCCATCTGCCCTGCCATGGTGGGCGAGAAGGTCACGTACAACGAGTACAGGAACGCCACGGTGGTTCCCAGCGAGACGAGGAGGTCCATGTTCCCCGCACCACGACGGATGCTGGCGATGGCTCCTTTATGGAAGCGCGCGCCTGCCCAGAACTGCACGGGGATAGTCAGCACCATCATTATGAGATTCATGGCGAGCATGGTCTGATCGTGCGTGGGAGCGTTACTGGTGAAGATACCGGCAACGAATTCTGAGATGGGATGGCCGATGGGCGGCAGCATACCGATGAGCATGATGATGACCGTGAGCACCAAGCTCACGGTGAAGACGAAGCGGTTGTGGTTCGCCGTGGCGGCGTCGCGCTCACGACGCTCAGCATCGAAGGTGGTGTGATCCTCGGGGATGACCTCACCCGTGAAATCCTGACCGGAAACGGCTGAGAGCACATCATCCACTGACACGACTGCGGGGTCGAACGTGACCTTGGCATTGTTGAGAAGCAGGTTCACGGAGGCTTCCTTGACGCCGTCAAGCTCGTTGAGCGTACGCTCCAGCCGCGCCGAACAGGACGCGCAATGCATCCCGTCCACCGCGAGTGATATGGTCTGAGATCCTTCTGACTGAGACTTGCTCATCTCGTGTGCTCCTGGTTCCGTGGGGTCGACCGCGCGTACGACTTCCGAGAAGTGTACACCTGAGTTAACTGTCGTGTGATGAGGACGAGCACGACGGACTCCTCCCTGTAGCCGTCGCGCTCGTGCGCACATGATATCCGCAGGGCGAGAAGAACGCGTCCTTCTCGCCCATAATCCCTACGGATTCCATATGGATTCCTCTACGCTAGAATACTCCCAACGCACCGCATCCGGAGGGAGCGCTCGTGGAAGAATCCGATTCGTTGGAAGAAGTTGCTCGGACCGACATCCTGGACGTGTTCAACACCACGCTGACGGATAACTGGGACAAGGTGATCCTCGCCGTCATCATCATAGGTCTCGCGCTCATCGTGGATCGTCTGGTCGCGCGGTTCCTGAAGCGCTTGCGCCAGCGGGCTCACGTCGACCTCCCCTCCACCTCCATCTTCATGAACGTGCTGAGGATCGCGCTCTGGACGTTCGCGCTCACGCTACTGCTTAAGCCTGTATTCGGCATCACACCCACGGCGCTGTGGACAGCACTCGGAGCCGGTGGTCTGGCGCTCTCGCTGGGTCTGCAACCCACGATCGCCAACCTCATCTCCGGTCTCCAGCTCACGACCGGCAACATCATCGAGCCAGGCGAACACCTCCAGATCGACGGCGTGACCGGCACCGTAACGGACATCACCTGGCGTCAGACGACCATCATGACGCGGCTGGGCGAGAGCATCATCATCCCCAACTCGATCATGAACACCTCCGCCATCCACAAGCTGCCCGACAGCATCGAGGCTTTCATCGGCGTACCGATCAGGCTCAAACGCGATGCAGACCTGGATGCAGTGGGCAAGGATATCGAGAAGGCCGTGCGCTCCGCCATGCCCGACGCGCTCGTGCCCGGCAGCTCCATCGACCTGAAGGTGACTCGGATCACCGAGTATGCCATCGAGTGCGAGATCTGGGCTTCCGTCCGGCAAGTGGGCAGCTACAGCACCATGAAGGATCTCGTGTTCCGCGCCGTCATGGACAAGCCGTACCTGCTCACCGCTGACGAGATGTTCTCCGAGGGGACCAACGTGGCCATCGTGAGGTCCGAT
>CAYVBA010000029.1:5312-15844 GCA_964448475.1 uncultured Coriobacteriales bacterium | reverse complement strand
GTGGAGTCCACACCACCGGAAAGGATGCGTCCGGACGCAGGCTGTGCCAGGTTGTACGCACGGGCCAGTCGGGTGATGGAGTCGAGCAGGATGACGACGTCCTTGCCGGTCTCTACGAGACGCTTGGCGCGCTCGATCACGAGCTCGGAGACGGCGATGTGCTGATCCGAAGGCATGTCGAACGTGGACGCGATGACCTCGCCCTTGATGGAGCGCTGCATGTCCGTGACTTCCTCAGGACGCTCGTCCACGAGGAGGCACATGAGGTGCACGTCGGGGTCGTTGGCTGCGATCGACTCGGCGATCTTCTTCAGGATGGTGGTCTTACCGGCCTTAGGCGGCGAGACGATGAGGCCACGCTGACCCTTGCCGATGGGCGCTACGAGGTCTATAGCGCGACCGGTGTACGTGCTCTGACCATGCTCCATCACGAGGCGCTCCTCGGGATAGATGGGTGTGAGATCAGCGAAGCGCGGACGGTTGCGTGCTTCCTCGTACGGCATGCCATTAATCTCACGGATGCGGGTCAGACTCGCGTAGCGGTCGTTGTCCGAGCGCCGGGGGCGAACGACACCAGTGACGTGGTCGCCCTTACGCAGACCGCTGCGCTTTATGATCTGGGCGCTGACGTACACGTCCTTCTCGCCCGGAAGGTAACCCTCGGTGCGCAGGAATCCGTACCCGTCCTGCATGAGATCCAGGATGCCGGCTACTTCCACGAAGCCTTCGGCCGCGGCGGCAGCCGTGAAGATGGCCTCCACGAGATCGGCCTTTTTGCGCATATCCTTGATCTGGAGCTCCATCTCCTGCGCCTTGGCGCGGAGCTCAGTCACCTTCATGGACTCGAGCTCTTCGCGCGTCAGCTTGGGAGAAGCAGGCTCGCGATTGGGCTGGTTGTTGCGGCGTGAATGCCTGCTCTGGTTGCTGCGGCTCTTGGACTGCTGGTCGTTACGACTCTGGTTGGAACGACTGCGGTTCTGAGCCGGCTTGCGGCGCTCGTGGCTGTTGTTGGAGGAGGTGCCGGACGTCTCCTGCTGTTTTTCCTTTTCAGCCGTCTGCCGCGGGGTGCGCTTGCGGTACGTGCGCTTAGGTTTGGCCTCACCACTATCCTGCTGGGCAGCGGGGGCCGGGGTCTCTTGCTGGTCGGTTCGACTCATGCTTGCTCGACTTTCTTCCAATCTTCAAGGAATGCAGCGAGTCCTCTGTCGGTCAGAGGATGCTGTACACACTGCTTGAGTACATTGAACGGTACGGTTGCTATATCAGCGCCCATGAGGGCTGCCTGTGCCACGTGATGAGGTGAGCGGAGAGATGCAGCGATGATTTCAACGTCATGGCCGTAGTCGTACATACCCACGGCGGCGATGACATCACCGAGCTGCTCCAGACCGTTCTCCGAGATGTCGTCGAAACGGCCCACGAATGGGCTGATGTAACGAGCACCACTGCGTGCTGCGAGAATAGCCTGCGGCACGGAGAAGCAGAGTGTCATGTTGACGGGGATCCCGAGTTCCGCAAGCTCATGGGTAGCTGCGAGACCTTCTACCATGGTGGGGACCTTCACGACCACGTTATCTGCCAGTGCTGCGAGGCGCTTGCCGTCCTCCACGATCTCCGCGCGCGTCATGGCCGTGGTCTCAGCGGAGACAGGCCCGTCCACGAGCTCGCAGATGCGACCGATGTGGGACTCGAAATCAGCGAGCTTCCCACCGATGCGAGCGTAGAGGCTCGGGTTGGTGGTGACGCCACTGATGGCACCCCAGGAAGCTGCTTCCTCGATCTCAGCGAGGTCAGCCGTGTCCAAGAAGAATTTCACAGCGGATTCCTTTCTTCACTTTTGGCTACAAGATACGTGCTGCATGAATCCTCGACCTAGTCATGCCACGACGGCATCGGTTCCGGGTGTGGGAAGGTGACTGCGCAGATGAGCGCATACCAGGATGATACCATCTCGTGAACCATCCGATACACGAAATAGTCCATCCCCATGAAACTCCCGATACCTCAGCGTGCGAGAGCTGCTCCGGATGCATCCATCTCCTTGGTGAGCCCACGCGAGAAGCCCTCGGCGAACCTCTCACCGGCGAGCTCACTGGACACGCCGAACAACGATCCGAGCGAGAAGGGCGGGATGCCTATGAAGTCGAGCGAGACCTCGGTCGCGGACTCGGGGTCTATGTCCGCGAGCTCGGCTGCCTTCTTCACCGCGTCGTCGTAGGTGCCCATGCTGTCGATCAGACCGCCTTGGAGCGCTTCGTTACCGTAGTAGACCTGGCCGGTCGCGTACTTCTCGACCTCTTCGTAGCTCAGATCGCGACCCTCGGCCACCATCTGGATGAACATGGAGTTGAGCTCGGAGATCTGGTCCTGGAAGAACTTCCGCTCCTCATCGGTGAGCTCACGGTAGATGGCGCCTGCGTCCTTACCTTCGGTCGAGACGATGGAGCCCATCTCGATGCCGAGGTCCTCGAAGAGACCTTCCAGGTTGAGCGTGGTCATGATCACGCCGATGGAGCCCGTTCCCGACATGGGCATAGCCATGATGTGGTCGGACTGGGAAGCAGCCATGTACGCACCGGATGCGCAGATATCACCCACGGAGAACACGATGGGCTTGGAGAAGCGCTTCACGTAGGTCGAGATCTCCTGGCTCGCAGCCACGGTGCCGCCCGGTGAGTCCACGCGGACCACGACGGCCTTGATGTTGGGGTCGTCCTCCGCAGCCTGGAGCATGTCACGCATACGCTTGGGTGTCATGCCGGATGTGGCTGCGATGGATTCGTTGAAGTTGATGATGCCGATGTTGTCACCGAACGTGGGAAGACCCGAGGATCCGGTGGACCGCGACATCATGACCACGGGAGCTATCATACATGCGCAGAGCGAGAGCAGCACGAACGCGATGATGACGATACCGATGACCCACGGTGCCTTGGACTTCCTGGCGGGAGCTTGCTGCTGGGGCGCAGGAGCGTTCGCATAGGCGGGCTCGTAGGCGGTGGGCTGTCCTTGCGGAGGTACGGGGATGGACATCAGCGTATACCTGCTTTCCAGTTCTCGGTGTCCTCTACGCGGATCAGCGTAGCCACGCGTTCCACGGGATCGAGTGCGTTGATGTCCTTCAGAGCATCACGCATGTCCTTCTCGAGCGCTCGATGCGTCACGTAGACGAGCTCCGCGGTGTCGTCTGCGGCGCTCCGTTGGACCATGGACTCTATGGAGACGTCATGGCGTGCGAACGCATCAGCCGTAGCTGCGAGGACCCCGGTGCGGTCCTCCACGAACATGCGCACGTAATAGCGCGTGGTGAGGTTCTCTATGTCGCGGATGGGGATCACGCGCTCCTGCGGTGCGAGCACCGACCCACCACCGGTCCCCGCTGACTTGCGGGCGATGGCGATGATGTCAGCCGTGACGGCCGACGCCGTGGGAAGCTCTCCGGCACCCGGTCCCACGAACATGGTCTCCCCCACCACGTCACCTATGACGTAGATGGCGTTGAAGACGCCCGAGATGCTGGCCAGCTGATGGTCTATAGGGATCATGGTGGGATGCACGCGCACGTCGACTCCCGTGGGGGTCCTCCGCGCGATCGCCAGAAGCTTGATGCGGTAACCCATCTGCTCAGCGTATTCGATGTCCGTGATCGAGATGTCCCGGATGCCGGCGGTGAATACGTCCTCGATCCCCACTTGCGTATGGAATCCTATGGACGCGAGGATGGCGATCTTAGCAGCGGCGTCGAACCCGTCCACGTCAGCGCTGGGCTCCGCTTCCGCATAACCCTTCTCCTGGGCGTCCGCCAGCACCTCATCGAACGACGACCCCTCATCCTCCATGGTGGTGAGGATGTAGTTGGTGGTTCCGTTCACGATTCCGGCGATGGTCTGCACCTCGTTCGCCGGGAGCGAATCCTGCAGAGGCGCGATGATGGGGATCCCGCCACCAACGGAAGCTTCGAGTCTGATCTCCACGCCGGCTTCCACCGCCTGGGCGAGAAGGTCGTTACCATGTGTGGCCATGAGGGCCTTGTTGGCCGTGACCACGTCCTTACCTGCAGCGATTGCGGCTTCCACGATCTCACGTGCCGTGGTGGTGCCGCCGATGAGCTCGACCACGATGTCCACCTCGGGATCGGCTATCACGTCTCGCCAGTCGATCGTGAAGCGTGATGCCTCGATACCGACCGCTTCCAGATCCTTCATCGAACGCGCCGAAGCTCGGACCACGCTGATGTCCAGACCGAGCTCCTCCGCGAACCCACGACCATGGAGATGCAGGACCCGAGCCACGCCGTAACCGACGGTGCCCAAGCCGATGAGGCCTACGCCAACTTTATGCATACGAATATCCTCCGCTGTGGATCTACATCATCGTTCCAGTGTAACAGCGTCGCGCCGTGAGCGCGTCAACACCATGAAGGCGTCGTGCTGATTGTTCACACCTAACGATTCGTACCCCAGGCGGATGCGTGATGAGACGGTGTTCTCGGAGAGATTGAGCGCTCGCGCCACTTCGCGTTTGGAGAACCCGAGCACGCAGAAGAGGAAGAGCGTCTCGTACACCGCGGGCTTGAGGCCCATGGTGGACGCCGATCCCATGATGCGCGCCGTGCCCATGGTGGGCGAGAAGGACGCGGAGAGCGCCAGTTCCGCGACCGTGGGCGAGAGCACGAACGCTCCCGCTGCCACCTCCCTGATCGTATCGGGGAGGGTATGGTCGACTTCCGAACGCAGGAGGATGGCACGGATGCCGGTGTCCGATACGCGCTCGAGCACGCGTGCACTCACCCGCTGCAGGAGGAGGACGGAGGAGATCGAGTCGCCTCGGAGCGTCTCGAGGTATTCGAGCGCATCCGCATCCGAGCACATGGCTATCACGTGGATAGCGTCCTCGGGAGCCTCCGCACGTGGAACGATGAGCATGTCATCGGACTTGGAGAGGAGCAGCGTCAGGATAGCCCGCGAGAGCTCATCATCCGTTCTGAGTGTGATAGGTGTGATACCCACAGGTGACTCCATTCCCCAGGAACAGAGTGACACCTTCAGGACTCGTTTTTACATCTGTTTAAAACGTTATATTTGACTCTTTTTATATCATTCTATTGCGAAATGTCAGCTACCCGCTGCCGATTCACCAACACTCCCGTGCCATGACGTCGTCGTAGGTCTCACGGCGGATGACCATGCGCGCTTCGCCGTCCTTCACGAAGAAGACGGCAGGGCGAGGTTGCATGTTGTAGTTGCTCGCCATCGTGTGACAGTACGCACCTGTTGAGAAGACAGCGAGGATATCGTCGGCTTGCGGCTCCTGCAGCGAGCCGTCGATCACGACCACGTCTCCGGATTCGCAGTGCTTGCCGGCCACGGTCACGATCCGGGTCCGTGGTTCGTCCGCCCGGTTGGCTATGACGGCCTCATGCTCCGCGTCGTAGAGCGCGGTACGGATGTTGTCCGACATCCCACCATCCACGTTGACGTACGTGCGCACACCCTCAATCCGCTTGACGGATCCCACCGTGTAGAGCGAGATCCCCGCCGTAGCCACGATGGAGCGGCCCGGCTCTATGTAGATCCGCGGCTCGGGAAGCTCACGGGATGAGAACTCTGACCTCACTGTCGCAGCTATGGCTTCGCAGAGCTCACGCGGCGCGAGAGGCTCCTCGGTGGGCTCGTACGCGATGCCAAACCCTCCCCCTACATCGAATTCACGGGTCACGAAGCCGAACTCCTCCGCCACCTCCTGGATGAAGCCGGCCATGATCTCTATAGCAGGCTCGAAGGGCTCGGGAGTGAGGAGTTGCGAGCCGATGTGCATATGGAAGCCGAGGACGTCTATGTTGGGGAGCTCCAGTGCGTGTGCGAGCGCCTCGTGTGCTACACGACCACGCAATGTGAATCCGAACTTGGAGTCCTCGGAGCCCGTCTGTACGTAGGAATGCGACCCGGCTACCACGCCCGGGGTGATGCGCATGAGGACCTCCTGGATCACTCCTGCTTCACGAGCCACCTCGTCGATCCTGTCGAGCTCCTCCGTCGTGTCCACGACGAACCGACCCACGCCGGCATCCACTGCTTCCCGGATCTCCTGCACGGTCTTGTTGTTGCCGTGCAGCATGACGTGCTCCATCGGGAAGCCGCACCTGCGTGCCAGCTCCAACTCTCCACCGGAAGAAGCATCCAACCACACGCCCGCTTCGTCGACCAGACGTATCATGGCCGCGGACGTGAAGGCCTTGCCTGCGTAGACGGTCGCGGAGTCGGGATACGCCTCAGCCAGTGCGTCACGGTACGCATGGAGCCGTGTGGTCACGTCCTTCTCGTCCATCACGTAGAGCGCCGTACCTTCCGTACGAGCCAGCTCCACCATATCCACACCACCCACGAAGAGCGTGCCGTCGCGGACCTCAGTGGTCAGGGGCAGGACGTCCCCCAGATCGGTGGTGGTCAGGCCGTCCGCTCGAATGGTCGGATCGGGTTCACGCAAGGACATTCGCGGCCTCCATCACATGGATTCGGGTGCGCTGACACCCACGAGGGACAAGGTCTTGGCGAGCACGATGCGCGTCGCATCGCACAGAGCGAGGCGGGCGTCGGTGAGAGCGGCATCCTCGGTGATCACATGGCAGCGGGTGTAGAACTGGTGGAACGCCGCTGCGAGCTCGGTCGCGTACGTGGCGAGACGGGCGGGAGCCATCGCGTGCGCCGTACCGGCTACGACCTCGGGGAACGAGTCGAGCTTGCGGGCCAGGTCGGCTTCGGAGGGATCCGTCAGGAGTGAGACGTCCACGGATCCGGCCAGCAGAGCTGCCTCATCCACACCGCGCTCAGCTGCTGCTTTGCGCATGACGGAGCAGATACGGGCATGCGCATACTGCACGTAGTAGACAGGGTTCTCGGAGGTACGGGACTTGGCAAGGTCGATGTCGAAGTCGATCTCCTGGTCGAGCGAGCGCGCCACGAGGATGAACCGGGCGGCATCCCTGCCCACTTCCTCGAGCAGCTCATCGAAGGTGACCATGGTGCCCTTACGCTTGGACATGCGGACCGCTTCCCCACCAGAGAAGAGGTTCACGAGCTGCCCGAGCAGTACCTCGAGCTTCCCTTCGTGCCCGAGTGCGGAACAAGCGGCCTTCATCCGAGCCACGTACCCGTGATGGTCAGCGCCCCAGATGTCGATAGCGCGCTCCGCACCGCGCTCGAACTTGTCGTTGTGATACGCGATATCTGCGGCCAGATACGTGTACGAGCCGTCCGCTTTCACGAGGACCCGGTCCTTATCGTCACCGAAATCGGTGGATCGGAACCAGAGCGCCCCTTCCTCCTCGAAGAGGAGGCCGGCCTCACGCAGGCGGGCGAACGCGCGGGTGATCGCGGTCTCACCGTCAGCACCCGGTTCGTGCAGCGTGCGCTCGGAGGTCCAGACATCGAATGGGACACCGGCTTCGAGCAGTGTCTTCTCGATGTGCGCGAGCATGCGCTCGTACCCTGCTTCGCGGATCAGTACGTGGCGCTCGGTTTCAGGCATGTCGAGAAGCCCGCTGCCATGCTCAGCGAAGAGCTCCTCCGCGAGGTCGATGATGTAGCTCCCGCCGTATCCGATCTCCGAGAGGTCCACGTCCTCACCGGCGAGCTCGCGGTAGCGGAGCTCGATTGAGCTGGCGAAGGTGTCCATCTGAACACCGGCATCGTTGATGTAGAACTCGCGGGTCACATCCCAGCCGGCGTACTCGAGCACGTTGCAGAGGGAATCCCCGATGGCAGCCCAGCGTCCATGCCCCACATGGAGCGGCCCCACGGGATTGGCTGAGACGAACTCCACGTTGATGCTGCGGTCGGCGCCGTCGTCCACGCGGCCGTACGTCTCCGGGTTCTCACGTACTCTCTTCACGACGCTCATGAGCGCTGCGGGAGTGAGGCAGAAGTTGATGAAGCCCGGACCTGCGATCGAGACTTCAGCGACGGCAGGGTCATCCGGCAGTGCGGCCACGATAGCCTCGGCGATCGCGCGCGGCGGCATGCGGAACGTACGAGCACCCTTCATGGCCACCGTCGACGTCCACTCTCCGTGGGCGGGATCGGCCGGTCGCTCGAATCCCCAGTCCTCCACGGGTTCCTGAGGTTCGGGTAGAGCGCCGCTTCTCACGGCCTCGGTGACGGCTTCTCGTACGGACTGTTCCAGATGCACGCGCATGGCATTCCTTCTCGCAGCTCAGATAGTGGGAATAGCAGCCTTCCAGTATAGAGGAACGCCCTGCCGGGGTGCGTGCCACGACAGGGCGTCCATGAAGCGATCAGCGGTGTTCAGCGGTTCTGCCGCTGGTTATAGTAACGGTAAAGGTCGAACGGATCGGTCTCCTCGGTGTTCTGATCACCGGACGGCTCATCTGTATCGCGCCTCAACTCGGCATCTGAACCTAGTGTGACCTCCACACTCAGCTCCTGACCACTACGCACGATACCTACGGTGACCTCTTCGCCCACGCGGTGCCTGCGAACCTGGATGATCAGGTCGTCAGCGGACAGGATAGGGTCACCGTCGAGTGAGGTGATGATGTCTCCCGGTTCGATACCACCTTCATCAGCGGGTGACCCGCTCGTGACTTCCACGACGTTCGCCCCATCGGTCACTTCCAAGCTCTGGCCTTGGGGCGAGAAGGGATTAACTGACTGAAGGGAGACGCCCAGATACGCATGGGTGACTTCCTTACCATCCATGATCTGCTCTGCGATGTTCATAGCGTACTCCGTGGGGATAGCGAAACCGACTCCCGAAGAGGAGCGCGAGCCACTCTCGATGAGCGAGTTGATCCCTACGAGCTCACCATCAGCATTCACGAGTGCGCCACCTGAGTTACCAGGATTGATGGCCGCGTCTGTCTGGATCAGGTTCGCGTAGATGTTCGCACCACCATCAGCGGTGGGAAGCGACGTGGAGCGGTACAGCGCGGAGACGATACCGGTGGATACGGACTTCTCGTAACCGAAGGGGCTACCGATGGCCATGACCCACTCGCCTACCTCGAGCTTGCTCGAATCACCGATCTCTATAGGGCGCAGGTTCGGAGCCTCCACTTTGATGACGGCGAGGTCACTCGAGGGGTCGGACCCTACGACCGTCGCTTCGTATGACTTGTCGTTAGCTTTGACCGAGATACGATCGCCACCCTCGATCACGTGGTAGTTCGTAAGGATGTGACCTTCACGGTCGAGGATGACGCCAGAGCCTACACCAGCGCTCGTCCTACCCTCACCGAGGAACACATCGATGCTCACCACGGACGGGATCACATCAGCGGCTACGCGCTCTGCGAGACCCGCATCGTCAGATGTCGCAGCACCTCCATCACTCCCTGGACGCTCATCGCCCTCTTCGCCAGATGCTGGATCAGCTTGCTGCTCTGCTATCGGCCGATTGCCCACTGCGGGATCGACGTCGCCTCCGCCCATGGCTCCGAGGACACCGGCGGTGATCAAACCGCCTACTACGACACCCAGCAGTCCCATGAGGAACGCAGGCCATATGCGCGCGCGCGGATGTTTATCTTCCCTGGTATTCTCGCCCGTTGGAGTCGGGTTCACTGGCACGTACGCCACTTCACGATACGCAGCGTCGACCGGAGGCGCAGGCTCCGCAGCGAACGGCGCCGTGGTCTGCCGGCTCTCTGCTGGTTGGATGGGTTCTGATTCCCCCTTCGGGAAAGATCCATCCACCGGATCCTTATGCATGTCAGTCATATGTCTCCCTCTCATGACGGGCCGCGCTCAGGCAGCCTTCTATGCGAGGTAACCTACCCAGCTTACGGGATACGCATGTAGGAGATATAATGACGGCCGAGAAAAACCACATATCCTCAGAGATGTGGCCTCCAGGATCACTGTTTTTGGGCGAGAAGGATAAGAGGGATCAGAGCGCGTCGGTACCGCGCTCACCCGTGCGGATCCGGATGGCTTCCTCTACGGGAAGGATGAATATCTTGCCGTCTCCGATCTCACCGGAGCGTGCTACACGGAAGACAATGTCCACGATCTCATCGATGCGATCCTCATCGGCCACCACGACTTCGAGTTTCGCTTTGGGTCGCATCTGCACGAGGACTTCCGTACCGCGATAGAACTCGGTGAAGCCGCGCTGATTCCCTGCACCTTGGACCGGGCTCACCGTCATACCACGAACGCCATGCGCGAAGAGCTCATCCTGCAGATGGTCCACGACCTCTGGCCTGACGATGATCTCGATCTTCTTCATCCGGGATCCTTTCGATGGAATCATCAGCTGCTGAACAGATAACCGACGCCGCGCACCGTCTCTATGTGCGATGCCGCTGCGTCACCGATCTTGGCGCGGATGCGCCTGATATGGACGTCCACCGTGCGGGTGCCGCCCAGGTAATCGAAGCCCCAAACGCGCTGGAGGAGCGCTTCGCGTGAATACGTCCGCCCCGGGTGCGCAGCGAGGAACGAGAGTAGGCCGTACTCCAAGTACGTGAGGTCTATGACCTCCTCGCCCCTCGTGACTTGGAAGGTGGCGAG
>CAYVBA010000029.1:0-5212 GCA_964448475.1 uncultured Coriobacteriales bacterium | reverse complement strand
ATCACGAGATCGAATGGACGCTCCTGCAAGGCTTCATCGAACCGCTGGAGGGATGTCATCAGTATGGAGGCATCCAGTGCAGTGGAGAGACGCCTCATCCGGTCATACACGGCATCCGAATCAGAGAGACAGAGCGCTGTCTTATGGTGCATGACACCCCTTTCCTCACAACCTCAGGAGCTAATAGTACCTAAGAACTCGCGTGTACGCTCGGACGTGGGGTTGGTGAAGATCACTTCAGGAGATCCTTGTTCCACAACAACGCCCTCGTCCATGAAGACGACGCGGTCAGCAGCCTCGCGTGCGAAGCCCATCTCATGTGTCACGACGATCATGGTCATCCCGCCCTCGGCAAGTTCTCGCATGACGTCCAGGACGCCACGGACGAGCTCAGGGTCGAGTGCGCTCGTCGCTTCATCGAAGAGCATGACGTATGGATCCATAGCAAGGGCACGGGCAATGGCAACACGCTGCTGTTGACCCCCTGAAAGCTGTGCAGGTCGGTAATCAACACGATCAGCGAGACCTACCTTGGCGAGCTGTTCACGTGCGATGGCCTCGGCCTCGTCCTTGGAGCGCTTGATGACCTTGCGTTGTGCCAACGTCACGTTCCCGAGCGCCGAGAGATGAGGGAAGAGGTTGAAGTTCTGGAACACCATCCCGATGTGACGACGGATGTCATTGATATCCACGCCGGGCTGGGTTATGTCGCGCCCCTCGAAGAGGATGGAGCCGGCCGTCGGTGGCTCCAGCAGGTTGATGCAGCGCAGGAGTGTGGACTTACCGGAACCAGAAGGCCCCAGTATACAGACCACTTCACCTCGATCGACTTCCAGATCGACCCCGTTCAGCACATCCAGTGAGCCGAAGGACTTTCGCAATCCTTTGAGTTCTATGATCGGCTCTGCCATCCGGATCTCACCTACTCTCGTGTGCGGTCGTGGCGTATACGACTTCGTGCTGGATCTCTTCATCTTCCGACGGCCTATCACGACCCGTCTCCTGAAGCGCCAAGCGCTTCTCGAGAAGACCGACCACCTTGATGAGCGGCAGCGTAACGATCAGGTAGTAGCCGGCAGCCACGATGTACGGCGTGATGTTACCAGTGGTAGCCGTGAGGTTCTTGGAGAACATCATGAGCTCGAGCACACCCACGGACGATAACAACGAGGTGTCCTTGTAGAGCAGGATGAACTCGGATGTCATGGTGGGGATCACTCGGCGTGCTGTCTGCGGAAGTATGACCGAGGTCATGGTCTGGATCTTGTTCATACCGAGTGACGCAGCGGCTTCGAACTGACCTTTGGGGATGGACTCGATACCAGCACGGAAGATCTCCGCCAGATACGCCGATGAGTTCATAGCGAGCACACCCACGCCCAACACGTAACTGTCTATGTTGATGCCGAGCAGAGGAAGGCCGAAGAACGCGATGTAGACCTGCAGGAAGAGCGGCGTTCCTCTGACTACGTTGATGTAGAGACTCGAGAGCCATCTAAGCGGCCTCAACGCGCTCATCTTCATGAAAGCGAACGCGAGACCGAGCGGTATAGCCAACGGGAATCCGAGCGCTACGAGTGCGAGCGCCCGCAGCCATCCGAAGAAGAGCGACGGGATGGACGTGACGATCAACTGCGGCTTGAAGAACATGGATAGGAACTTGTTGGAGTTCCACGCCTCGACCCAGCCTTGCTCATCGAGCCAGGAGACGGCCTTCGTGGTGAGTGAGGTCTCGGTCGTCGAGAGGCCGGGTGAGTCAGCGAGCGCGATATTCTCACCTGATCCCGTCTCATATGACCCAGTGAAGACGATGTCACCGTCGGATATGGGGAGTCGGGTCCCCGGGAGCTCTATCCGGATGAGCATGCCCGTTTTGATCGGCGAGACGAACCGGACGTTCACGGATTGGTCTTCGATCGAAGTCTCAGGCTCTACCGGGATGCGGTCGAGACCATCGAGAACCGTGACGGTGATGCTGGATCCGGAGATGTCGACGCCGTCCGGTGCTTGAAGCGCCAAAGCTGCGACGTCTTCGCCCGCCCCCACGGTTCCCTCCCATGTCACACGGGTGGGGATGCCCGCGAGGACCGCAGAACCATTAGGGTCGTTCGGGCGAGCCGTGGTCTTGTCTACGGAGAGCGCGAGCGCTGTAGTGGGGATGACGAGCACGATGCAGAGGGCGATCGTGAGGAGAACGGAGAGTACAAGTGGACGTGCCACTCCGCTCAGAGCCGACTGGTACCTTCTATCCCTCACGAACGACCCCCGCATCATCTCGTCTGATTAATGAGCGAAGTACTGATTGTAGATCTCGTCGTACTTACCGTTGGCCTTGATGGCAGCAAGCGCCTCGTTCAGAGCCTTGGTGAGCTCGGGATTGTCTTTGGAGACGGCGATGCCGTACTGCTCACCGGTGGGGATCTCCATCACGATCTCAGCGTCCTGGTACGAGCTGTTGATCAACCATGCGGTTACGGGGAGATCCACGACGGTCGCGTTCACTTCACCGGCCTGGAGGGCTGAGAAAGCAGCAGGAACCTCATCCAGAATGACGATTTCAGCGTTGGGCAGATTCTCCTGCGCCCAATCCTGCCCGGATGTGCCGGACTGGACGGCTACACGCATGCCAGCCTGGTTCACATCATCCTGACCGGAAAGACCGGAATCCTTGAGGACGGCAAGTGCCTGATTGGAGTCGAGGTAGGAGTCGGTGAAGTCGACCTCTTCCTTACGCTCATCGGTGATGGTGATGGAGGCTACGGAGATATCCATCTTCTCGCCCAACTTCGTGAGCGGGATGAGGGTGTCGAACTTCAGAGGATCGGTGAAGTCGGCCTCGAGGCCCATCTCGTCAGCGAGTGCACGGACGAGATCCACGGAGAATCCTTGGTGAGCGCCCGATTCATCCATGAACTCGAACGGGGGGAACGCGAAGTCGGATGCCGACGTGAGCTTGCCGGCCGTCATGAGCTTGTAGTCGCCGGCCTCTGCTCCATCGTCAGCGGCGTCGCTGCCACATCCTACGAGCGCGAGGGCCACTACCAGCGCAAGTGCTGCTGCGAGCGCACCCAGCAGGGGCTTCTTGGTTGAGAACATGGGACGTCCTTTCGATCGGTGCATGAGGAGTGGGAGCTTATCCGTTGGACCCACTCCGATGACATGTAAGCACGATGTTACCACGTGTGGGTGGTTTTATTCGTCTCACTGCATGGAAAGCCCATGTATCTCACGAACGGTGCATTAACCGTAGCGGCTCATCTCAGATGGAGCATTCCTGACTCCCCCACGTCCCAAGAGATGAACGCCCAGCGCACGTAGCGCTTGTAATCCTTGCGATACGGTCGGGTCTCATGCTCATCGGGCACATGGATGAGGTGCTCCTCGAGATATCGCCTCGCAGCTTCGAGTTCCTCCGGTGTGGGATCCTCGATCCGTTCCGTCGACTGCTCGAGCGCATCCTCGAAGGATTCGTAGCGGTCGTACTTCTCGGAGAGAATGTAGCGAAGCTCCGCTGCATGACCCTTCTGGAAGAGCAGCATGAGCGCGAACATGAAATCGTACCCGTGGTCCACATCTCTACCTATGGCGGCCAAGAGCCTGTCATCGGTCCGCGGCGAGTGATTGGCCACGAGCGTCATGCACACCCGACGACGTGCGTACGACGTCAACTTGTCTATGGCTGCCGAGAGATCCGCCACCATGGTGGAGCGCGATGCGATGACGATGTCATGCTCCCCGATCCCGGCGGCCGCCCAGTCATCCTCCCACGCAGCGCGGACAGGGGTGATATCCGATCCCTCATCCGTGATGCGCTCTGACATGACGTCGAGCATGCCTTGCGAGAAGTCCATGGCCGTCACGGGATGCCCCGCCTCTGCCAGTGGGATGGAGAGCGTGCCAGGACCCGACCCTATATCCAGGACGGATTCACCGGGCTTCGCGTCCATCATCTCGATGAAACGGACGGTGTAATCAGAATGACCGGATGCTTGCCCGTAATCCTTCGCGCGCTTGTTCCACTTGTCCGGGTCATCGGGATCCTTGCGGGTGACCTGTCGGTCGATCCACGCACGTCCCCAATCGATGTCCTCGATGGGATCGATCATTCCGCTGCAGGGGCTTCCTCGGGTGCGGCGGCTTCGGTCTCCGCCGGCGCTTCCGCAGGTACGACCATGCCCAGTTTCTTCTCGGCATCGGTGAACGACGACAGGAGGTCATCACGCGAGCGCTTCACGTTGGCAGCTGCGAAGTTGGCCTCACCGAGGCGAGCCGTGTCTCCGTCAGCTGACAGTCCGACCTGCTCCGCCAGCACTAAGGATTGACTCACGATCTCCTGGGCGTTCTTCATGGCGCTCGAGAAGAACGCGTTGGAGTCCTCAGGCATGCCCACGGGCAACGCGATCGCGTCGAGCTTCGTCTGCACGTCGTTCAGCTGAGCGATCGCGGAAGCGGACTGACTCTTGATGCGATCCAGATCCGGGATACCACCCTCGGCGAGAGGCGCTGCCAGATCGTCGAGGATGCGATCGACCGGAGCGAGCGTGTCGAGGATGGACTGCTTGTAAGCCTCGTAGACGGTCCCGGTGTTCTCGTCCGGGAACCACACGACCTGGGACTCACTCACGCCCGAGAGATCGGCGATGTTGTCCATGGCCTCCGCCGTGGAGGGCGTCGCGTCGTACATGAGGAACGCGGGCTTCGGGATGGTGCCGCGGAACACCATGAATACGTAGGCGAGCAACGCGAGCATGGCGATCGTCGCCACAGCCCCGATGATGATCGCAGGCAGCGAGGTGGGCTGCTTGGGGCGTACATTGCGGGAATACGAGTACGAATGGGCGGGCACGACGCCCGTCACACGGTCGACTTCACGGTCCTCGGTGTCGACGTTCTTCTTGTCGTAAGCCATCTCTCTCCCGGTGTCATGACTTCCGCTTGTTGGCTCTATCCTTCCCCTTGCGGATGAAGTTGATGAGGCGCTTAGCGGATTCGTAATCGAGCGAACTGAGTGCTACCCAGAGGGATTCGGCGTCCATCGAGAACTGCTTCTCAACGCCACCCTCTTCCGACATGGCTAAAAGTCTACCATGTTCGATGGAAAGTGAACTTATCTGCTTCGTCTGCCCACCGACGTCTACTTCGAATGCATCTTTCGGAGTGAGCCTATAGCTCCAGAGCGCGAAGACGAGAAGGATGAGCCCGATGAAGACGT
>CAYVBA010000028.1:4351-15861 GCA_964448475.1 uncultured Coriobacteriales bacterium | reverse complement strand
TCCAGATGCCACACTCGAAATGCAAGTAGAACGACCGGAAGTCGAAGTTGACGGTACCGACCACGGCCACCTTATCATCGGAGACCATCTGCTTGGCATGCAGGAATCCCGGAGAGTACTCGTAGATGCGAACACCGGCGCGCAGAAGCTTCTCGTAGTTGGCGCGGGTGACCTCATATACCAGACGTTTATCGGGGACGCCGGGTGTGATGATGCGGACATCCACACCACTGAGGGCATCGATCGCTAGCGCCTCCCTCATCTCGTAGTCCAGGATCAGATAGGGCGTGGTGATCCAGAGATAGCTGTGCGAATCCTGGATGACATTCAAGTAGACGTTCTTGCCCATGGGGATGTTGGTGATCGGACTGTTGTCCGAGTATGGCATGACGAATCCGTCATCATCTACTTCAACCCGCTCAGGCTGGTAACGTTCGTAGGGCGCGTTCTTCTCGCCCGCTACGAAATCCCACGTCTCCAGATAGCTCACTGCCATGGACCAGGCTGCATCGCCCTCGACACGCAGCATCGTATCCTTCCAGTAGCCGAATCGGTCACGGACGTTGATGTACTCGTCAGCGATATTGATGCCGCCTGTGTATGCCACCGTGCCATCTATCACGATCATCTTGCGGTGGTCGCGGTTGTTAAGCATGAAGGTGAGGCGCATGGTTCGTGGGTGGAACGGCTGGCCATTTATGCCGAGGCCCTCGAGATAACGGGAGAAATTCGAAGGGAGCCGGATGGCGCTTCCCACATCGTCGTACATGAAGCGGACTTCGACACCTGCTTGGGCACGTTCCTCCAAGACATCGAGCATGCGGTCGAGCATCTCGCCTTGCTCCACGATGAAGGACTCTATCAGGATATAGCGCTCGGCAGATGCAAGGGATTGAAGAATGCTGTCGAAACTCTCCTCCCCCGATGGGAAATAACGCGTCTGAGTGTTGCGGTAGACCGGCTCGTGGTTCTGGTTGAGCACGTAGCGGGCTTGGAGTCCAGCGTCATCATCGAGCTCGTCCAGTTCATCTAGGATCCGCGGGTCCCAGGTCTCAGGTAGGATCGGATCGTGCTCGATCCGCTTCTCGCGACTCCTGCGGAGGATGGGTCGCTCGCGTGTCCCGAAGATGAGGTAGAAGATCCCGCCGAACACAGGCATGACCAGGACGATCACGACCCACACGAGCTTGTATGACGGATGTGAATCACGCGTCATGATGTAGCCCACCACGAGCACTGAGATCACGATGAGGAACGGCGTCAGCGTAGGGAGGAACTGCGATACCCAGTTGATGAGCACGACGACGAGCACCATCTGCAGCACCACGAATAGGAAGATCAGCAGCATCCTGCTTTGTAGCAGCGCGAAGAGCGATGATCGCACCTTGAGTTCGGGCCGCTTGCGCCACGGTGTGCTCACGCGTCACTCCTGACCACTCGGATAGCGTGTTCGATATCATCGACGATATCATCGATACTCTCGAGTCCCAGCAATAATGTGAATCTCACCAGGTCAGTGGTGCTCTCCTGGATGACGTTGGTGCGCATGAAGATGGCTTGCCCCAGCGTATTCGTGGGGTTAACGACGTTCCAGTCGGGCGAGAAGAACGGTTCCACTTCCTTACCGCGGATCACATCGAAGGAGACGAGGGGGCCCGAGCCATGCGCGAACATGCGGCGCGCAAGCTGGTGTCGATCGCTGGAGTCGAGACCGGGATAGCGTACTTCCTCCACATGAGGACTTGCCGCGAGATACGCGGCAACGGCATGAGCGAGATCGTTCATGCGTTGAAGCCGAAGTGAGAGCGTAGCGATATCGGTGAGCACGGCTGATGCATGATCGTCGAGAGTGCTGAGACCAGCTCCCTCCACCACTGGTAGCGCCTCGCCATCACGCGCTAGGAGCACGACGGACCCCTCACCATGACCGGAGATCACGGGGCACAAACCTTGGATCACGAAGTCAGCTCCGCATCCGAGCGGGCGTGACATGAACGGAGTCGTGTACGTGGTGTCGATGACGAGCGGAACGCGCTGATCAGAAGCTGCAGCCGCCAGCACCGGGGTATCCCCCACGTCAAGCCTCTCGAGACCGAGCGAATGTGCATAGAGGAACGGCGCGTCCTTCTCGCCCGCATGGGAAAGCGCGGATACACACTCCTCCAGGGACGGGAAGATGCGATACGCGGACGCGCCCGAGAGCAGCGCGAGCGTCTGCCCGAGCTGCTCGGTCGGCGTAACTCCGGAAGTGTGTGAACCGAAGACGGCTATGGTCTGGAACGAGCGCTCCGGATCCGTGTGATGCATGTCAGATGCGCGCTTCGCGAATGATTTCCAGGAAGTCTTCGAGAGCCATGGAGCCCTTGTCTCCTTCAGAGCGTTCACGAACGGAGACCGTGCGCTCTTCAGCCTCTCGGTCACCCACGACCAACATGTAAGGCACGCGATGGGACTCGGCCTTGGCGATTTTCACACGCATGGGCTCGTTCTGCTCTGCCACGATCACACGGCCGCCGGCCTTCCTGATATCAGCTGCGACCTCCTGAGCGTACGGGAGGTGGCGGTCGGCGATCGGGATGATCTCAGCTTGCGTGGCGGAGAGCCAAAGTGGCAGAGCGCCTGCGTAGTGCTCGATGAGGATGCCTAAGAAGCGCTCGATGGAGCCGAAGATGGCGCGGTGGATCATCCACGGGCGATCTTCGCTGTTATCCGAGGTACGGTAGGTGAGATCGAAGCGCTCGGGGAAGTTGAAGTCGACTTGGATCGTGGAGCACTGCCACGTACGACCCAACGAGTCCTTCACCTTGATGTCGATTTTGGGGCCATAGAATGCGCCATCACCCTCGTTGATCTCATACGGGAGCTCGTACCGTTCGAGTGCTTCCTTGAGGGAGTCAGTAGCCTTCTCCCACATGTCGTCGGTGCCCACGAACTCATCGGGACGTGTGGAGATCTCAGCCATGTATGTGAGGCCGAAGGTGTTCATGATGTGATCGACGAGATCCATCATGCCCACGACCTCGTCCACGATCTGATCTTCGCGACAGAAGACGTGTGCATCATCCTGCGTGAAGCCACGAGCGCGGAAGAGACCGTGCACGGCACCCGAGAGCTCGTGACGATAAACCGTACCGAACTCGAAGAAGCGGATGGGCAGTTCTCGGTAGGAGTGTAGGTCGTTCTTGTAGAGAAGGACATGACCTGGGCAGTTCATGGGTTTCACAGCGAACTCGGAGAGACGTTCTTCCTCACCTTCGCCGGATTCGTCTACCTCGAAGAAGTACATGTTGTCATGGTAGAAGTCATAGTGACCGGAAATCTTCCACACATCCGCCTTGTAGATGTGGGGCGTGATGACCTCTTCGTAACCGCGCTCATAGAGATCACGCCGCAACCACTCCTGGAGGAGTCTGATAACACGCGCTCCGTTCGGAAGGTAGAGTGGGAGGCCTGCTCCTGCCTCGTCAAACATGGTGAAGATGTCGAGCTCACGGCCCAGCTTGCGATGGTCACGCTTCTCAGCTTCCTCGATACGCGTGAGGTATGCGTCCAAAGCCTTCTGATTGAACCATGCGGTGCCGTAGATGCGTTGGAGCTGAGGGCGATCGGAATCCCCCATCCAATACGCTCCAGCGACACTCATGAGCTTGTACGCACCCGTCTTGCCTGCGCTCGGGAGGTGCGGTCCGCGACAGAGGTCCACGAATCCACCGTGGCGGTAGATGGAGATGGTCTCACCGAGGTCGGTGATGCGGTCGAGAAGCTCGAGCTTGTACGGTTGGTCGGCGAAGATGGAGCGTGCCTCCTCCAGCGAGACCTCCTCGCGTACGAAGGGCTCATCAGAAGCGATGATCTCTGCCATGCGGGCTTCGATGCGTTCGAGATCAGCAGGCGTGATGGTGTGATCGAGGTCGAAGTCGTAGTAGAACCCGTCCTCGATGTCCGGACCGATGCCCACCTTCACGTCATCGTAGAGCGAGATGACGGCCTCGGCCATGATATGCGCCGTGGAGTGGCGCAAGAGCGACAGAGCCTCGGGCGACTTATTGGTGATGATGGTGACCTCATCACCATCGGAGACCACGTGATCGAGATCGACCGGCTTCCCTGCCACGGTACCGGCGAGTGCTGCGCGAGCGAGTCCCGCGCCAATGGAGGCAGCGACATCAGCGATGTTCGCTCCCTCGGGAACCGTTTTCCTCGAACCGTCGGGGAGGACTACTGCGATTTCACTCATGGAGCTTCCTTCCTGGTGAGAAACGTACGGGATCCCGACTCCACTGTGGAGACCGGGATCCCGATTCGTCGTTCGTTTGTTCACGACGCGTGCTCCGTGCACGCGGCAAGTGGTGGAACGGGGCGGTGACCCGGTTGTACTAGCGGTTCACCGGAGTTCGGCAGTACGGGCAGACGTTCCAGCTGGGCTCCAACGGACGATGGCAGCTGGAGCAGACATTGCGCAGCTGGGTGTCGCAGTTGGGGCACACGATGAAGTCCGAACGGACGGAGGTCCCGCAGCGTGGGCAGTTGCCGTATTGCTCGAGCTCACGCTCGCGGAGCGCCATATCCAGCTCCTGCTCCTGACGATCCACGGAATACGAGGTGGGGCGCAGGATCATGTAGGCGATCAGTCCCACGATGGGGACGAGGGCGACGATACCCCAGAGCCACGGGAAGGTTCCCCGCAGGTAGGAGTCACGAACCACCCATACAATCGAAAGGACGTAGAGCAGGATCAGGAAGAACAGGAAGAACCTGCCGACCATCTCGACTTGAGGGGTGATCAAGCTCCCCAGTAGATCACTCATCCGGTGACTCCTTCTAACGGTTCCAGGCAGGCCGAAATCGGCCATACGTAGCGTACGATCACTGCATTGTAGCAAACCTCAGCAGAAGCTTCCCCGCACCTCACCTGCGAGCGTGATGGATCCACAAGCCACCACGTTTTCATCACGTACCTGAAGCAGAGCTGAAGCCACATCCTCATGGACACCCGCCGGCTCCCGTCCGGTGACCTTATGCACGATGGCCGCGAGATCGGCCGCGGGAAGCGCGCGAGGTGACCTCGTCCGCGTCACGTGGATACGCTCGAACGATGGCGCGATCGCTTCCACGATCCCCCGCGCATCCTTGTCCTCCAGCACCGCCAACAAAAGCGACGGCCTGACCGTACGACCGGCGATCATAGGCTCGAGCGAGCGGAAGAACGTCTCTATGGACTGCGGATTATGGGAGGCGTCGATCAACATGAGCGGTTCGCGTCTGAGGATCTCGAAACGTCCGGGTGTGGGCGTGGTGGCTATACTCCGGGCGAGAGGATCGGGATCGAGCGCTCTTCCCAGATACGCCTCGCACGCGACGATGGCCGTAGCGATGTTCTGCGCCTGATAACGTGGGACGAGCGCCGAAAGGCCTGCGTAATGACCCTCGTAACCAGCAACTTCGAGTACCAGTGGGTCACCGAGCGCCGTCGGATCGTGCACGATCCGGAAGGTCCCCGGCTCGAGCTCCGCGCTCTCCCTCAGATCCACGGTACGTATGGGCGCGTCCTTCTCGCCCGCCTCCTCGACGAACACGTCGTAGACGGAATCCGGTCTCAGGCTGCAGGGGCCGAGGACGACCGGTCTGCCTTGCGAGATGATGCCGGCCTTCTCGCCCGCGATCTCCTCGAGCGTGTCACCCAGGATATGGATGTGGTCGAGGCCGATGCCGGTGATGACCGAGACGGCGGGATCCACGATGCTCGTGGCGTCCCAGCGGCCGCCGAGACCCACTTCGAGCGCGACCGCCTCTACGCCGAGCTGTCGGAACATGAGGAGCGCGGCCACGGTGAGGATGCTGAACTCGGTCGGCGGCTCGTCCATCTGCTGGCCCGCCTCACTCACGGCAAGGATGGCGCGCGCGAAGACGTCATCTGAGACGACTTCGGCGTCCACCTCCACGCGTTCGGCGTAGCGCACCAGGTCAGGACTCGTGTAGAGACCGGTGCGTACCCCCTCTCCGCGGAGGATCCCCGCTATGTAGCGGGACGTGGAACTCTTGCCGTTCGTGCCGCCTATCTGGATGGAATCGAACGACCGATGAGGGTCGTCGAACAGTCGAGCCAGCTCACGAACTCCTTCGAGCGAGGGGTCGATCCCGAACTTCAGGGAGTCCTTGAGCTCCCTGACAGCATCGGAATACGAACTAGAGGAGCTCATCGACCCTACCTCGTAGCACCGCCGCCTCCGCTTCGTTCTCGGCGAGACGCGCACGGTCACGTTCCACGATCTCCGGGTCGGCTTTCTCCACGAAGTTCGGGTTGGACAGCTTGCGGCTTAACTGATCGATGTTCTTGCGTACCTTCTCGAGCGACTTCATGATGCGATCGCGCTCCGCTTCGAAGTCCACATGGCCTTCGAGCAGGACGTACACTTCGAGGTTGCCCTCGATCGTAGTGGCAGCGCGCGCAGGGCGCTCACCTTCGGTGACCAGCTCGAGTGACTCCAGGTTCACGAGTTTCGCGATGCCTGGTAGCTGCACGGTAAGACCCTCTTTATCGGCCTCGTTCACACGTACCACGGCAGCGAGCTTCTGCTTGGGTGAGATGCCATAGCGTGCTCGTGCATTGCGCACAGCCGATACGATGGTCCGCACCGAGCCGAAGAGCTGCTCCGAGTCGGGATCAGCGAACCGTGAGAGTGCCTCGACATCCACCCAATCCTCGAGCATGAGGATCGAGTCTTTCTTGCCCGGAAGATGGGAATGGATGGACTCGGTGATGAACGGCATGGTGGGATGTAGCAGTTTGAGCGTATTCTCCAGAACGAACATGAGGTTGCGTTGTGCTTGAAGTCGCGTAGCCGGATCCTGGAGGCGCGGCTTGGAGAACTCGATGTACCAGTCGCAGAACTCGTTCCAGGTGAAAGCGTAGAGCTCTCGTGTCATCTCACCGAACGTGTACTCCTCGAGGTGGCGCGTCACATCAGCTGCCACGGTAGCCAGGCGCGAGAACATCCACGCGTCATCAAGCGACAGCACTTCGGGCTCACCCGGGGTGTATCCTTCTGCGTTGCTCAAAACGAAGCGCGCAGCGTTCCATATCTTGGTCGAGAAGGACTTCGCGTTGGCTATGCGGTCCTCATCGAAACGCATATCCTGCGATCCTGTGACCTGCAGCAACAGGCCGAACCGCATGGCGTCTGCGCCGTAGGAGTCGATGAGATCCATGGGATCCACGCCATTGCCCTTGGACTTGGACATACGCGTACCATCCTTGGCCAGCACGATCGGGTGGATGATGACGTCGTGGAACGGCACCTCATCCAAGAAGTACAGCGAACTCATGATCATGCGTGCAACCCAGAGCGAGATGATGTCGCGCGCCGTTGAGAGGACCGTCGTAGGATGATGGCCCTCGAGCTCTTCAGGGTTCTCCGGCCAGCCTTGCGTGGCGAACGTCCAGAGCTGCGAAGAGAACCATGTATCCAGCACGTCGGGATCCTGCACTACATCAGCGCCGCAGACGGGACAGGTCTCGACGTCCTCCATGAGGGCGTCTTCCCACCCGCACTCCTCGCAGGAGAACACGGGGATCCTATGACCCCACCACAGCTGGCGCGAGATGCACCAGTCATGCAGGTTCTCCATCCACTGCATGTAGACGTGCTCCCACCGATCCGGATGGAACGTGACGCGTCCATCCTCGACCGCCTTGATGGCCGGTACGGAGAGCGTCTTCATGTCCACGAACCACTGCTCGGAGAGCCAGGGCTCGAGCGCGGTGTGGCACCTATAGCAATGGCCCACAGCATGATCGTGATCGTCTATACCGGCGAGAAGACCGCGCTCATCGAAGGCCCTGATGACGGCCTCGCGCGCTATATCCCTCGTCATGCCTTCGTACTCCACGCCGCCGAGCTCGTTCACCACGGCGTTCTCATCGAAGACGTTGACCTGCTCGAGGTCGTGATCGATGCCCATGGCGTAGTCGTTCGGGTCGTGTGCCGGTGTGATCTTGACGGCGCCGGTGCCGAAGGCGGGATCCACTCGGTGATCCGCGAAGATGGGGAGCTTGCGTCCGTTGATCGGGAGGATGGCGTTGCTGCCCACGAGAGCCTCGTAGCGCTCATCGCCGTGGGAGACGGCTATGGCCACGTCGCCCAGGATGGTCTCGGGTCGTGTGGTCGCGATCTCTATGTACTCCACGTCACCCATGGGCTTCTCGAGCGGATACTTGAAACGCCAGAGATGACCGTGCTCGTCGTGGTGTTCCACCTCGTCATCGGCGATGGCCGTCGTGCAGCTCGGGCACCAGTTGACGATCCGGTTGCCCCGGTACACGAGGTCATCGTGATACCAATCCACGAACACCTTACGCACGGCGTTCGCGTACTCCGGTGACATCGTGAACTTCTCGTCCTCGAAGTCCACCGAGCAACCCATCCGACGGATCTGATCCACGATGATCCCGCCGTACTCATGCGTCCAGTCCCAGCAGTGCTGGATGAACGCATCGCGGCCGATCGCATGGCGGGATATGCCCTCGGATGCGAGCTTCTTGTCCACCTGCGTCTGCGTGGCGATGCCTGCGTGATCCGTTCCGAGGATCCAGCGCGTGGACCTGCCGTGCATCCGATTGAACCGGATCACGGCGTCCTGGATGGTGTCGTTCAGCGCATGCCCCATGTGGAGGCGCCCCGTCACGTTGGGTGGCGGGATCGTTATGGTGCAGTCGCCCTCGCCGTCGCTCCTCCGGTAGCAATCCGCTCCGATCCACCGATCGAGCATCTGCTCCTCGAGCTCCTCCGGCTGATAGGCCTTAGGCATATCCTCCACGGGACATCTCCTCCATCATGCAGTTCGGATTACTTAGGAAGCGATCCTCTGGGGCTGTTCCTCACCACGGACCGCCGCTGCGGTGACGATGACCTTCTCCACCCCTACCTCACTCGGCAGGTCGTACATGGTGTCGAGAAGGACCGACTCGCAGATGGCACGCAGTCCACGCGCGCCGGTACCGTGCTCGAGCGCACGATCCGCGAGCGCATCCAGCGCCTCGGCCGTGAACTCGAGCTCCACACCTTCGAGCGCGAACATACGGGTGTACTGCTTCACGAGCGCGTTCTTGGGCTCGGTGAGGATCCTCACGAGATCCTCCTTAGTGAGCGCCTTGACCGCGGTGATCACCGGGACACGACCCACGAACTCGGGGATCATGCCGAACGTATGCAGGTCCTCGGGGAGTGCTTGGGCGAGAAGCTCGGTCTCGGTCTGGGTGACGCTCTTGGCGGGGTCGGCCGTGAAGCCGATCTCCTTCTTGCCGATACGATCGGCCACGATGCTATCCAACCCGACGAACGCTCCGCCGAGGATGAACAGGATGTTCGTGGTATCGATCCGCATGAGCTCCTGCTGCGGGTGCTTACGACCACCGGTCGGCGGCACCGCTGCTTCCGTACCCTCGAGTATCTTGAGCAACGCTTGCTGTACGCCCTCACCCGAGACGTCACGGGTGATGGAGAGGTTCTCAGCTTTGCGCGCCACTTTGTCGATCTCATCCACGTAGATGATGCCTACCTCAGCGCGTGGGATATCACCATCGGCTGCGGTGATGAGCTTGAGCAGGATGTTCTCGACATCCTCACCCACGTAGCCGGCCTCGGTGAGCGCCGTTGCATCGGCGATCGCGAACGGAACCTCGAGGATGCGCGCGAGGGTCTGCGCCATGAGCGTCTTGCCCGTACCGGTGGGTCCCAACATGAGGATGTTGGACTTGGCGAGTTCGACCTCGTCCTCCTCGGGATCAACACCCAGCAGGACGCGGCGGTAATGGTTGTAGACAGCCACGGACAGAGCCCGCTTGGCGGGCTCCTGTCCCATCACGTAATCGGAGAGTCGCTCGAAGATCTCATGCGGAGTGGGAACGCGCGAGATAAGAGGAGCTTCAGGGATCTCCTCTTCCTCCACGTCGTACGTCTCAGCGATGATGTCCGAGCATGCATCCACGCACTCGTCGCATATGAAGACCCCATCGGGTCCTGCGATGAGTCGCTCCACCTGCTGGCGAGATTTGCCGCAGAAGGAGCAGCGTGGGATACCGGTCCGGATCTCCTCGTCGAAGGAATCGGACATCTACTCCTCATCCTTCTTCTTCGTGGACTTCTTCTTGGGCTCCTCAGCCGGCTCATCAGCGTCATCGATATCGGCTTCAGCGCGGTTCTCGATCACGGCGTCGACGAGACCGTACTCCTTGGCCTGCTCAGCACCCATGAAGTTGTCGCGTTCGGTATCCTCGTAGACCTTCTCGATAGGCTGGCCGGTGTGCTTGGCCAGGATCTGATTCAGGCGGTCACGGATGAAGAGGATCTCCTTGGCCACGATGGCGATCTCCGTCTGTTGACCCTGCGCTCCACCGGAAGGCTGGTGGATCATCACGCGGGAGTTGGGCAGTGCGTAGCGCTTACCTTTGGTCCCTGCGGCGAGGAGGACGGCGCCCATGGAGGCGCACTGGCCCATACCGATGGTCGAGACGTCAGGCTTCACGAACTGCATCGTGTCGTAGATGGCCAGTCCAGCGGAGACCGAGCCACCCGGCGAGTTGATGTAGAGCGAGATGTCCTTGTCAGGATCCGCGCTCGCCAGATGGAGGAGCTGGGCGACCACCGAGTTCGCTACGTGGTCGTCGATCGGCTCACCCAGGAAGATGATGCGGTCGTTCAATAGGCGCGAATAGATATCGAAGCTGCGCTCGCCACGGGGCGACTGCTCGATGACATAAGGGATCAGCGCGTTGCGCATACCCTGATCGTTGAAAGACATGGACATACTCCTTCTACATGGTTCCGATGGATCGCTCACGGGATTCCTACCCAGCGTGCTCTCCGTTACTCCTCGTCTGAAGCCTCATCCTCATCCTCTGCATCCTCACCATCGAGGACGAGGGGCTCACCCGGTGCGAGCGTGGTGATCTCAGCGGTCTCGAGGAGCCAATCGACAGCCTTGGCACGACGGAGGAACGCGCGGAGCGACGGGATGCGGCCCTGCTCCGTGAACTGTGCCTGGAGCTCTGCGGGATCCTCAGCACCGGACTGCTCGAACTCGGCCGCGAGGTCCTCTTCGGTCACTTCGATGCCGCGCTCACGAGCGAGTGCGTCGAGTGCAAGACGCTCGACCGCCGAGTCACGAGCTTGGAGCTCGATGTCGGAGAGGAGCTGCTCCACGCTCAGGCCTTGGCGGGCGAGGTAGGAATCCACCGTCATACCCTGTGCTTCGAGCTGGCGCATGAAGTCGGTCAGGAGGTCCTTGCGGACGACCTCGATGAACTCGGCAGGGACGTCACCGTCGTAGCGCTCTGCGAGCTTACGGGTTGCCACCTGCTCCTTGATGTTGGGGATGGCGGCCTTCTTCTGACCGGCGATCTCCTCACGGATGGACTCACGCATGGCATCCATGTCGTCCATACCGAACTTCTCTTTGGCGAAGTGGTCGTCCAGCTCGGGAACGATGCGCTTGCGGATGGACTCGACGAT
>CAYVBA010000028.1:0-4251 GCA_964448475.1 uncultured Coriobacteriales bacterium | reverse complement strand
CCGAAGGTGAAGGTCTTCTCCTCGCCGACCTCCATGCCGACGAGCTGATCGTCGAAGGAGGAGGGCATGAGATCGGAGCCTACCTGGTGGAGGCGGTTGGTGGTGTCGAGCATCTCCGAGCCCTCAGCACCCTTGATGGTGATGTTGATGTAGTCGCCGTCCTCTACGGGACGCTCCTCATCAATCTCGTTGTACTTGACGTAGTACTCCTGGAAGGTCTCGAGTTCCTTCTCGACCTCCTCGTCGGTCACCTCTTCCGACGGTACGGAGATGGCTACGGCCTCGTAGTCCGTGAGCTCGATCTCGGGGCAGACCTTGACACGCATGGAGTATGTGAAGTCCTGGCCCTTCTCGACCAGATCCACGTCGTCCACGGTGGGATCGGACAGCGGATCCACATCAGCCTCGGTGAGGATGACGTTCTGCTTGTCGTTCAGGATGGCGTTGGTCGCCTCAGCCATGATCGACTCCTTGCCGAACGTGGAGTCGAGCACCGGACGCGGAGCCTTACCGGGACGGAAGCCGGGCACGCGATACCGGTGGGACAGGTCCTTGTACGCTCGATCGATGTAGGAATCCACCTCCGCGGCGGGCACCGTCACATCTATCTTCAACTCATCGTTCTCGAGTCTCTCCACTGAAGTCTCCAACATTCCTCCATCTATTCATCTACATGGTGCGGGCGAAAGGATTCGAACCTTCACGAGTTGCCCCACTGGAACCTAAATCCAGCGCGTCTGCCAGTTCCGCCACGCCCGCATATCCGTAACTTTCACATGGTAGCAAATCATACCCCTCTACCTCACTGCTCCACGTATCCGATATAGAACTCCAGCCTCATGGACGAGGCGAATGTGCCATAATGCTTCCTTGCCTACAGATGCACGTGTGCTCCTTCGCGCGATGTGAGCCACTCCGTTATAATCGCTAGGCATGTCGGGGTGTAGCGCAGCTTGGTAGCGCATCTGCTTTGGGAGCAGAGGGTCGAAGGTTCAAATCCTTTCACCCCGACCATGAGCGGCCGTAGTTCAATTGGTAGAGCATCAGCCTTCCAAGCTGACTGTTGCGGGTTCGAGTCCCGTCGGCCGCTCCATTCCTGCCCCTTCTTACGCGCTCGTGGCTCAGTGGATAGAGCATCGGACTTCTAATCCGACGGTCGCAGGTTCGAATCCTGCCGAGCGCGCCATTCTCTTGAAAGGTCACACATGCTGCAGTTCTCCAACCCGTTTGGATGCAAGGTCATCGAGGAGAGTATGGAGCGCGTGGTGATGGAGACCTTCATCTCCGAAGACATGCTCCAGCCAGATGGTCTCCTCCACGGCGGCATGAGCGCTTATCTCGCTGAGACCGTTGCGAGCCACGCCTCCAGGATCGGCATCGACCCTGAGAAGGATCAGGTCCTTGGTCTCGAGCTCTCCGTCTCGCATCTGCTCCCCGTCGAGCAGGGTGACACTGTTCGCAGCGTAGCCACGGCCAAGCGTCGCGGTAAGCACATCCAGGTCTGGGATATCGAGCAGTACCGCCTGAGCGACGGCAAGCTCTTCAACACGTCACGACTCACCACGTTCGCGAAGGATGTCGAGAAGGACGGGCGCTGCGGCAACTGCTAACTGTAAGCCGGTAGGTCGAAACCGATCAGCGTACCAACGCCTTCCTCACTCGTGACGAACATACTGCCCCCTGATGCGTGGATGATGCGCTCCGAGATCGTGAGCCCCACTCCGATACCACCCTCACCCACGAGACGCGCGGCATCTGCCCTATAGAAGCGTTCGAACACATAAGGAAGATCGGTCGCAGGGATGCCTGATCCCGTGTCGATCACGGTCACCCTCACGACAGGATCTGGCGAACTCGACGTGATACCACGTGTGATTTCGACGACGATGGATCCTTCCGCCGTATTACGGGCGGCATTGCTCAGAAGATTCAAGAGCACCTGCGAGATCCGTCGTGGATCGGCGAAGACCTTCATATCTCCTCCGTCAGCTCTCACGTACGAGTCTACGTCTTCACTTATGAGGGACTGGGAGGAACGCAACGCACGACGTGAAAGTTCGACCATATCAACGGGTTCCGGGTCGAGCGAAAGCTTGTCCGCCTCGGCAAGTGAGAGTTCCTGCAGATCCCCGATGAGAGCCGTGAGATGCTCTACGTCCTCGACGACCGAGCGCAGGTTCTTCTCGTCCGTGGCCACTATGCCATCAGCCATACCTTCTATCTGCAGGCGGACGGCGGCGAGCGGATTCCGCAGCTCATGTGCCACGTCGTTCACGAGGCGTTTCCTAAGCATCTCTGCCTCGGCGAGTGCATGGACGAGCTCGTTGTACGACCGGGCGAGTGTAGCCACCTCCAGAGGGCCTGCCTCCGCGACATGTGTGAGTTGATCGGCGGAGCCACGGGATGCATTCTGCACGGCGGAGGTCAACTGGGTCAGTGGCTTGCTCACCGTACGCGCGAAGAGTGCCGACGTCAGACCAGCCACACCTACCGCCGCGACCGCTCCTGCCATCATGCCGCGATCGATGGTGCGGATCAGCTCCTCCTCAGCGGCCCCTCGGGAGGCCATCATCATGCCGCCATCTCCCCCTCGGCCACGGCCCATCATGTTCTGCGAACCCATACCACCCATCCAGTACATCTCGAGCGCATCGCCAACCTGCGACCTGGCAATAAGCCCCACGGTCAGGATCACGGCGAGCGACACGATGAGCGTTACGGCGAATATCTGCATCCTGAGTGACATACCGCTCCGACCTCTCTCATCCATCGGAGCCCTCGTCAATCTTGTAGAGCGGATTGAACCGGTATCCCACTCCGATAACCGTCTGCAGGAAATGCGCGTTCCGAGGTTGCTCGCCCAACTTGCGCCTGATGTTCTTCACGTGGGCATCGATGGTTCGGATATCGGATTGCGCGCCATGCGCGTGCGAACTTTCCACTTCGTCGAGCAGTTGCTCCCTCGTATACACCATTCCTGGGCGAGAAGCGAGGAGGGTGATCAGGAGGAACTCGGTATGGGTGAGTCCTATGTCCTCTCCGTCAAGGAGGGCCGCATGCTGCTCGGGGTCGAGTATGAGCCTCCCGAACTCCATCTTCTTAGATGTGAGGATTCCATACTGCGGTGATGTGGAGTCATCAGGCCAGGAAGATGAGCGCTCACGCTCGATACGACGGAGTACCGCTTCGACGCGCGCCACAACCTCCCGGGGGCTGAAGGGCTTGGTGATGTAATCATCGGCACCCACCGTGAGACCAAGGATCCGATCCTCTTCGAGCGACTTGGCCGTGATGAGGATGGTAGGGATGTTCTGCTC
This sequence comes from uncultured Coriobacteriales bacterium, assembly GCA_964448475.1. GTDB lineage: Bacteria > Actinomycetota > Coriobacteriia > Coriobacteriales > CAYVBA01 > CAYVBA01. The sequence goes on along the minus strand of CAYVBA010000028.1, from coordinate 934 downwards.
TTGGAAGGATTCGGTGATCTCGTAGCCGTCGGCTCCGGGAAGCATGATATCCACGAGCGCGATGTCAGGTTTCTTGAGTAAGACCATGTTGAGCGCCGCACGCCCGTTGACCGCAGGCATGACTTCGTGTCCGGCTGCTTTGAGGTACTCGCTCAGCACCGAGACGATCTTATGATTGTCGTCGACCACCAGTACGACGGCCATGAGACTCCTCCGGGAAGACGGAAAGGATACGCCGTGTACACAGCGTATCCTTTCACACGCTCCTTATGAATAACAGATCAGAGGCTTAGGCGTCCCTGGCCACGTTGCTGGCCACGACCTTGGTCCTGGCTCTGTCCCTGGCCGTTTCCATTCCCATCCCGATCGCCGTATCCACGGCCCATCCCCTGACCATTTTCGAAAGGCGCCTCGGAATCGAAATAGGGACACTGATCGGGACCCAGACCGGCGCCACAGTTCCCACGTTCACCGCGATCGACGTTCTGATCGCCTCTCTTCAAGCAAAGACCGCGTCCACCCTGGTCACTATCGTCATCATAGCCGCGGCCCATCATGCCATACCCGTACTGCGTCTCCTGCTGGACCTGCTGCATCATCCCACCAGCTTGAAACGGACCGGACTGAGCGATCGCCACACGAGCGAATGCTGTCCCACCCCAAACCAGAGCCACGACACCCACGATGGCCGCTAGGGTGATGAGCACGACCTTAAGCATCTTGTTGCTGTCGGCTACGACACCGTCCGATACGGATGGGGCACTGCCGACCGTTATCTCGGGCGCTGCAGACATCCCTTCCGTGTTCTGTTCCGAGGGAACCTGGTTCTTCTCGTCCATGATGACCTCCTCGTCATCTCGTACCTCATATCGACGAGGACATCATCTCCAGTGCATTTGAATTCGGTTTGAATGCCGATCGTGCGACGGTGGAG
>CAYVBA010000027.1:9627-16085 GCA_964448475.1 uncultured Coriobacteriales bacterium | reverse complement strand
GCGAGAACCTCGGTGGGCGTGTGCATGTAACGTAGTGGGACCGAGACGAGCGCCGTAGCCTTACCGCCGCGGAGCGTCTGGATGGGGTTGGCATCAGTACCGGTGCCACGGGGCTCCGCCTGAATCTGATAAGAGATCCCTTCGGCTTCCGCTGCAGCGATGAGGCGCTCAGCCACGACCGGATTGATGTTGGGGCCTCGTGCGATCACGGGGCCACCACCGAGCTCGAACTTACCGTGCTCTGTCTTGTCTATGGATGGATAATCCGTTGCGTGTGTCACTTCGATGGCGATCGAGATATCGGCATCCACTGCATAGCCGGTGGTCTGACCACCTCGAGCGCCGATCTCCTCCTGGGTGGTTCCGCCCACGACGAGGTCTCCTGCCGCTCCACCGGCAGCCTTGACCTCCTCGAGGACTCGCGCTGCGATCCAGGCACCCATCTTGTCATCAAACGCACGAGATACAGCAAGTCCATCGCCGAATTCCTCGTAACCCACGCCGAAGACGGCCACGTCACCTATGCGGACACGTTCGCGCACCTGCTCGACCGGCAGGCCCAGATCGATGAATAGCTTGTCGATCTTCGTGACCTCCTTGCGGTCATCAGGCTTCATCAGATGGATAGGCTTGCGGCCTAGGACGCCTCGGAGCTTCTCGCCCTTCGAGGTGTACATATCCACGCGCAGACCCGGCAGGATAGCGGCATCGATCCCACCGACCGCCTTGAAGAAGATGAATCCGTTGTCATCGATGTGGTGGACCATCATGCCCAGCTCATCGATATGTCCGGCGAGAAGGACCGAGGCCCCCTCATCCGTGCCGTTCAAGCGCGCGTGCACGGATCCAAGTATGTCGGTGCTCACATCATCCGCGACACCAGTCAGACGTTCGCGAAGCACTTTCGCAGCCGGCTGCTCATAGCCGGAGGGCGAAGGCGCTTCGACGAGTTCTTGCAGGAAACGCTTTTCTTCCTTTTCCATGGCAGGAAGCCTCCTATCAGTGGGAATGTTCCAGTGATGCTGGTTCATTCCCGTTCCACCAGGTCAGCAAACGCATGTGAGAGCATGGGGGTTCACGCCAGCTCGAAATCTATCCTCCCGAGCGGGATATCCACGGACTCGACCACGACAGCTATCCGCTGACCCAGGCGATACATCTTCCCTGTGTCCTCGCCGACGAGCATGCGCATCTCGTGATCGAAATTATAGTAGTCATCCCCCAGCTTGCGAATGGGCAAGAGCCCTTCGGCCGTCGTCTCATCGAGCCGCACGAACAGTCCGTACGTATCCACACCACTCACGACGCCAGAGAATTTCTCACCCACATGCTGACCCATGTACTCGGCCATCTTCACGCGCTGGCTCTCCATAGAAGCGGATTCGGCTTCGCGCTCCATGATCGATGAATGCTTGCACATGTCAGCCAGGAGCGGCTTCATGCGCGAATAGCCGTGCGTCTTCTGGTCGTTGGCGAGAAGAGCCTTGAGGGTCCGGTGAACGATCATATCTGGGTAGCGGCGGATGGGGCTCGTGAAGTGCAGATACGCGTCAGCTCCGAGGCCGTAGTGACCTTCGTCCACGGGGCGGTACTCAGCCCGCTTCATGGAGCGGAGCAGGAGCGAGTTGATGAGGTATTCCTCAGGTTTACCTTCAGCGCGCTCGACGATGGATTGAATGGTATACGGTGAAGCCGCCTCGAGTCCTGCTACCGTTTCAGGATCCGCATAGCCGAACTCCTGCAAGATGGGAAGCAATGCGACGAGCGCCTCGATCGACGGGTCGGGGTGAGCACGGAATGCGGATGCATATCCATGCATGTCCAGCAGACGAGCCACCGCTTCGTTGGCCACGAGCATAGCTTCCTCGATGAGGGTGGTCGCCCGGTTCTTCTCGCGAACACTGATGCCGGTAGGAGTCCCGTCCTCATCCAGATCCACGCGGGCTTCGACCGTATCGAAGAGGATGGCACCGCGCTCACGGCGACGTTCTTCCCGCAAGGACGCGATGCGATCGAGTGCGTGGAGCTTCTGCTTGAGATCGAAGTCGAGACCGACGGGTGGTTCCTCCGTGCCTTCGAGGATGGCGAGCGCCTGATCGTAGTGGAGACGCGCGCGTGACTTGATGATGCTGGGGATGACCTCTGAGCCGAGGACGCGACCTTTGGGATCGATCTGGATTTCCACCGTCATGGTGACGCGGTCCTCGTGAGGCTTGAGCGAGCACAGCTCGTTGGAGAGCGATTCAGGGAGCATGGGGAGTACGCGATCGACGAGGTAGACGCTCGTAGCGCGCTGGCGAGCCGCCACATCCACCGGCCCATCCCACGGTACGTAATGGCTCACGTCAGCGATGTGCACGCCCAGGACCCAACCGCCACCCTCACGGGGTTCGACGGATACGGCATCATCGAAGTCCTTGGCGTCCACGGGGTCGATGGTGAAGACATCGCGCGAGCGCAGGTCGGCGCGCAGCGGGTTCTCCAGAGCCGCTGCGATGTCGAGCCGCATGGACTCGGCCTCTTCCAGAGCCGCGCGCGGGAACTCGGTCGCGAACCCATGGGTGGCGATGATGGTCTCGATGGGGAGTGCCGTGTCTTCAGGACCGCCTACCCGGCGTTCTATGGTGACGACACCCGAGCTGCGCGGCCCGGGATACATGAGGATGCGAGCCAGGACGGTATCACCGTCAGCTACGCCTGCCGTCTGAGCGCTCCGGTCGCTCGGGTCGAGGAAGAAGTCATGATGGATGCGGGGGTTGGCAGGCATGACCACCTGGAGCCCATGATCGTTGCGGTAGGTACCGACGAGTGTGGTGAGCTCACGTTCTACGAGCTTGACGACCGCACCTTCCGGACCATGCGATCCGTTCTTCAGCGGACGGACCATGACGGTGTCCCCATGCAGAGCGCCACCGGTGTCCTTGGCGCGGACGTAGAAATCACCTTCGGGGGTCTCCACGAAGCCGAAACCCCTACTGGATATGCGAATGGTGCCTTGGATGTTCCTATCGCGCCCGCGTGCGTGCTTCCTCTTGGAGCGCGGCTTCTTGCTGCGGGGTAGTGGGCGTCCTGATCTGCGCTTGGCCATCGGTCTCTCCGTCACGTAGTCTCGTAGGCTACGGTGCTGGAGTGACCTCCTCCTCCGGCACCGCGGGCATGCTCGCTTCAGGTGTCTCTGTCACGTCTTCAGCTGGGACGTCCGGGGTATGCGGCTGCGATCCGGGAGGATTGGACAATCCTTCGATGGAGAGCGAGCCCGCCGCAGCTATCGAGCCGATCGCCGTTACCGCTGCTTGACGCTGGGTGTCACTCCCCTCATCACCTCTGAGTGCTGAGTCCATGGGAACCACGAGATCGGGAGTCACCCCGACCTTGTCGATAACGTACCCATCCGGCGAGAGGTAATGCGCGATGGTGAACTTGACTCCGCCACCGAACGAAAGCTTCTGAAGCGTCTGGACGGTCCCTTTGCCGAAGCTCTGCTCCCCCACGATGAGCGCGCGCTCATGATCCTGGAGTGCTGCCGCCACGATCTCTGATGCTGACGCGGAGTCCCCGTTCACGAGGACGACGAGCGGAAGATCGGTCATGTGGAGCTCCGGGTCCACGGAGAGACGTTGAGAGCCGGAAGTGCGTGAGTCGATCTGCACGACGGTACCCGAGCTCACGAACAGCGATGTCATGTCGATTGCCTTGTTGAGGAGACCGCCGGGATTGTTGCGGAGGTCGAGCACGAATCCGGTAGCGCCGTCCTCGATACTCTGCTCGATGAAAGCGCGTACGTCCTGCGTGGTCTTCTCGTTGAACTGCGTGATGGTGATGACGCTCACGTCACCATCCATCTCCATGGTCACGTTGGGATACGTGATGGCTGCCGTGATGACCGTGGCTGAGAACCGCTCTCCACCCATATCATCGCGGTCAGCAGGTCTACGCCAGGCGAGCTCGAGCACCTTGCCGGGCTCACCCCGTACCGCACGTACGACCTCATCAGCGGACCAATCATCTCGGACGTCACCGTCCACACCGATGATGAAGTCACCGGTCATGATACCTGCCGTCGCAGCGGGAGTTCCGTCGTAGACCTCGGTCACGTAGGCGCGACCTTCGTATTCCGAGAGGACGACACCTATACCTCCGAACTCACCTGAGCTCTCCTCGAGGTAGTAGCTGTAATGCATGCCGTCGAAGTACTGGGAGTAGGTGTCACCCGTCGCACGGAGCAGGCCGTTGATCATACCGGCCGTAGCCTCGTCGAGCGTGGGCGGATCGAGCGCATCCCCATCGAGTACACGCTTGACCTCGGCTGCGCGCTTCGCGAGCTCAGTGGAATCCTGCGGGTCGATCTCCGTACCATCCTGTGTGGTAGTGGTGGTCCCGGGCACGGGGAAGCCGAGCTGGAACTCCACCGAGTTCCGAGCACCTACGTAGAGTCCACCCAGGAACACGGCCACCAGCAGGAGCACCCCGCCGACGGCCGCGATGATACTGGGCAGTCTCCTCGACCCCGACTTCTCCGCCATGGAGCCCTACACCTTGAGATAGCGGCGCATAGCGAGCGCTGAACCCACGAGACCGATCACGAGACCCACCGCGAGCAGCAGTCCGTAGATCCCTAGGTAGTCATCACTCGGGATGGCGAACGTCAGGAACTGGATGGAATCCTGGATGCGCGGGATGACGATCCTGCGCACGAGCTCCAAGCTCCCGATCGTGAGCACTCCGCCGAGAAGGGCTTGGATGATGCCCTCCATGAGGAACGGCCCACGGATGAAGCTGTTGGAAGCACCTACGAGGCGCATGATCCCGATCTCACGACGGCGCGCAAGGATGGACAGCCTGATGGTGTTGTTGATGAACACGAGCGCGATGAACGTCAGCAGGACGACGAGTCCGATACCGATGATGCGCACGTACGTGGTCAACTGGAAGAGCTTCTCGACCGCATCCTGTCCGTACTGGACCGAAGCCGAAGGATCGGCCTGGGTATCTGCGATACGCGCGAACTCCTCGCTCGCCTTGAGCTTGTCAGCCACAGCGTCCACGCCTTGCGGATCGACGAGTTCGACCACCAGTGAAGCGGGGATCGGGTTGGCTCCGTCCAACTGAGCGATGGCATCTGATGCGTTCTTGGAGGTCATGCGCTCACGGTACTCAGCCAGAGCCTGGTCCTTGTCCTTGAAACTGACGACCGAGACGTTCGGGTCCGCTTCCATGAGGGCTTTCGTGGCGTCGATGTCCGCCTGCTCGGCGTCATCCGACACGAACGCCTGGATGAGGATCTTGTCCTCCACGCCGCCGACGGCGGACTCGACCATGAGACCACCTATGAGGAAGAGTCCGATGATGAAGAGCGACAGGAAGATGGTGATGACGGCTCCAACGGACGTGGAGAGCGATCGTCCGAAATGCTGGAACGCCTCACGGAGGGAGTATCCGAGCTTAAATGGCACCATAGTTGCCGTACACCCCCCGTTCCTGGTCGCGGATGATGCGGCCGTTCTCCAGCGCGATCACTCGCCTGCGCATGGAGTCGACCATCTCACGGTCGTGAGTGGCCACGAGGACCGTGGTCCCCGTGCGGTTGATGCGCTCGAGCAGCTTCATGATGCCGAGCGATATAGCGGGGTCCAGGTTACCCGTGGGCTCGTCGCAGATGAGGAGCGGCGGGCGGTTGACGAACGCGCGAGCGATCGAAACGCGCTGCTGCTCACCACCGGAGAGCTGTTCGGGAAGCGAATGCATCTTCTCCTCGAGGCCTACGAGTCTCAGCACCTCGGGCACCTGCGTGCGCACGACGTGCTTGGACTTACCGATGGCTTCGAGTGCGAACGCCACGTTCTCATAAGCGGTCTTCTTGGGCAGGAGCTTGAAGTCCTGGAACACGCAGCCGATGTTACGGCGGAGGTACGGTACCTTCCAATTGCGCATCTTCCCGATGTCCTGACCTGCTATATGCACCGACCCTTCCGAGGGGCGGATCTCACGGGTGAGCATGCGGATGAACGTTGACTTGCCCGATCCCGAGTGACCTACGAGGAAGACGAACTCACCGGGATAGATATTCACGGTGACACCCTCGAGTGCAGCCTTGTTGGGCTGCGCCGGATAGACCTTGGAGACGTCACGCAGCAAGATAGCAGGCGTGCCTCCAAGGGGGCGCTCACGCGCCTCATCCATATCGGGTATCGCATCGAGCGAGTGGGTGCCCGGCTCGTGGAGCGAAGTATCAGCCACGGCTACTCCTTCTCATGGGTTTATGCCGACAGTTCATGGTATCCGACGGTTTGGATATCAGCGATTCACTGTGACGCATCCATGAGAAGACTACGTGAAGCATCAGCGATGGAAGCCGGGTCGAGGCCGTATTCCACAAGAAGTTCAGGTAGATCGCCCGAAGTACCGAACCTATCAGCCACGCCTACGCGCTTGAGAGGGGTCGGCTCCTTCTCGCCCAG
>CAYVBA010000027.1:0-9527 GCA_964448475.1 uncultured Coriobacteriales bacterium | reverse complement strand
ACGCGCATGCCCGGGAGGGTGCGCATGAGCGAGATGTCCTCGACCATCTGGTGACTTCCGCCATCTGCGCCCACTGAGATGCCTGCGTGGGTGGGGGCGATCTTCACATCCAGATCCGCATAGCAGACGGTGTTCCTGATCTGATCATAGACGCGACCCGTGCCGAAGACGGCGAACGATGCCGTGAACACGGATGAACCGGCGAGCGAGAGACCAGCAGCGACGCCGATCATATTCTGCTCCGCGATACCCACGTTCACGAACCGTTCCGGATACTTCTGCCCGAGCTTCGCAGTGGTGGTGGAGCCTGAGAGGTCAGCGTCGACGACCATGATGTCGTGACCTTCCTCTACGAGTTCGATGAGCGTCTCGCCATAAGCGGCACGCGTTGCTTTCTCCGTCATGCTATTCCCCCACTTCCGAAGCGATGGCTCCGTGGAGTTCATCCAATGCGCTGGTACTCTGCTCGATACTAGGAGCCTTACCGTGCCATTCGCAGACGTTCTCCATGAACGAGACGCCCTTACCCTTGATGGTGTTGGCGATGATCATGTAAGGCCCACCCTCGTAGTCACGTGCGCGGATGAGCGCCTCTCGTACCTGCGAGAGGTTGTGTCCGTCTATGGTCTCTGTGACCCAGCCGAAGGCCGTGAATTTGGCGCGCAGGTCACCGAGAGACATGACATCTTCCACCTTGCCGTCTATCTGCAGATCATTGTGGTCGACGATGGCTACAAGATTCTTCAGCTTCATATGGGATGCGAACATGAGCGCCTCCCAGTTCTGACCTTCTTGGAGCTCGCCATCACCGAGGAGGGTGAAGACGGTGGGAACGCGCCCGCCCTTCTCACCCACCTTACGGAGCAGCGCCAAAGCGAGACCCGCTGAGATGGAGAGGCCTTGCCCGAGGGAGCCCGTGGAGACCTCCACGCCCGGAAGCTTGAGCATATCCGGGTGGCCCTGGAGGCGCGAGCCGAGATGACGAAGTGTATCCAGCTCATCGTCCTCCACGATTCCAAGCTCCGCGAGTGCCGCATAGAGCACGGGTGCGGCGTGGCCCTTGGAAAGGATGAAGCGATCGCGACCGGGAGATGTGGGATCCTCCTGGTCGTAGTGCATGACGCCACCGAAGTAGAGGGTTGCCACGATGTCCGCTGCTGAGAGCGAACCACCGGGATGGCCGCTCTTGGCTGCGGTGGTCATCCTGATGATCGAGCATCGCATGCGATTTGCCCTCTCACCTAGATCCCTGAGCGACGGCTGGTCCATCATGAATCTCCAATCTTCCTGAAGCCCTCCCCGAACGCTTCATGAACGTCCGAGATGAAGATGAGTGCATCCGGATCATGTGCCTCGACGAGCTTTTTGAGCAGACCCACCTCGTTGCGCCTGAGGACGACGAACAACATGGGTCGCGGCTCACCTGAGTACATTCCCTGCGCCTCAAGCTTAGTACACCCTCGATCGAGATCGGCCATGATCGACTGCGCAAGCGTCGCATGGTCACGGCTTATCACCCAAGCGGCCTTCTCGACCGAGATACCGTCCACGACCTTGTCTATGAGCCATGTAGTGACTGCCAGGGAAACGCCAGCATAAAGGGCTTTCTCGGGCGAGAAGACTAAAGCAGAACCAGCAACGATGGCCACGTCCACGATGCCCATCCAGATACCCACCGACAGGTCGGACTTACGCGCGATGAGCTGGGCGAGGATGTCGGTCCCGCCCGTGTTGCCACCCACGCGGAAGACGAGACCGAGACCCACACCCGAGAGCACGCCACCCCAGAGCGCGGCGAGTAGTACGTCATCACCGGGAAGCACCGGGATGATGGGTGCGAGGACGTCGATCGAGATCGACAGCATGATGATCCCGAAGGTGGTACGCGATGCATAGCGGAACCCTCCGGCTCGCACCACGGGGATCATGAGGAATACGTTCATGAAGAGGGTCTGCAGACCTACCGGAATCGTGACGCCGTTCTGCAGCCCCAAGTGGTAGATGATCGTGGCGAGACCCGATGCCCCGCCAGCTGCGAGTTCGAACGGTATGAGGAACGAGTCGAGACCCACGGCTGTGATGACGCACCCCACTACGATCGTGAGATAGTCCTTCACGGTGGCCGTGAGAACCGTCTTAGGCTGGGCAGGCGTCCTCTCCGCCATCTTAGACCTGGGAGTTCTCGGAGACCCTGTGCCTATGATAGGAGATGATGAACTCGTCGAGCTCACCATCGGAGAGGATCGAATCCACGTTGCCCGTCTCAACGCCGGTCCGCAGGTCCTTCACCATCTGGTACGGATAGAGGACATACGACCTGATCTGGTTGCCGAACGTGATGTCAGCCTTAGGGCCGCGGAGCTCCTCGAGCTCCTCCGCACGACGCTTGAGCTCGAGTTCGTACAGGCGCGAGCGCAGGATGACCATGGCGGATTCGCGGTTCTGGATCTGTGATTTCTCGTTCTGGCAGGTTACTACCGTGCCGGTGGGTAGGTGCGTGATGCGAACGGCTGAGTCCGTCGTGTTAACGCTCTGGCCACCGGGACCGCTCGACCGATACACGTCGATACGCAGATCATTCGGATCTATGTTGACCTCGACCTCATCGGGCAGCACGGGCAGTACCTCGACACCGGCGAACGTCGTCTGGCGCCGCTTCTTCTCATCAGTGGGAGAGATCCTCACAAGCCTATGCACACCTTGTTCGGCTGAGAGCATGCCGTACGCGTTCTTGCCTTTGACGGTGAATGTCGCGCGATCCAGACCGATTTCCACGCCACTCGGGACGTCATTGATATCCACTTTCCAGCCTCGGTTCTGCGCGTACGAGAGGTACATGCGGAACAGCATCTCAGTCCAATCCTGCGCCTCTAGGCCGCCCTGACCGGGTTTGATGGTGACGATCGCATCTCCGTGGTCGAACTTGCCGTCGAACCAGGATGCGAGCTCCAACTCATCTATGTGCTTCACGAGGCGGGCGAGAAGATCGTTCGCTTCGGCTGCCAGCAGCTCATCCTCATCCTCGAGCGCGAGTTCGTTCGCTGCCTCGGCTTCGCCGAGTAGCTCCTTGGCGTCCTCGAGGTTCTCCACCTCGTTCCGGAGCGCTGAGGCTTCCGACATGATGGTCTGCGCATGGTTCTGGTCATCCCAGAAACCCGGCTTCGCGGATTCCTTGTCCAGCTCCAGTATGCGGGCGCGCTTGGACTCCAGGCCGAGGTACTCCTCGATCTTGTCCAGACGCTCACCCAGATATGCAATCTCTTCGGTCCGGTCGGTTATCTCCAGCATCAGGCATTCTTCCCGTGACATTGCTTGAACTTCTTGCCGCTTCCGCAGGGACACGGCTCGTTCCTGCCCACTCCCACGTACGGATCGGGGTCGTCCGACTTGCGATACGTCTTCGCCTTGTCCTCAGCTGCACGCGGACGCTGTCCGGCGCTCGCCGCTGCTTGTTGCATGGCTGCTGCACGAGCGGGGCTCGTGCCTCGATCACCGTCGGGGCCTTCCGGGCCCGAGTAGGTGGCACCGGCGAAGGCAGGTTGCGCTTCCGCCTGCGGCTTAGCCAGCTGGAGGCGGAGGATGGTGCGGAGGTAGTCCTCGTACATGGTGTCCACGAGGAATCCGAACGCGCGGAACGCCTCGGATTTGTACTCGACGAGCGGATCCTTCTGACCGTATCCGCGAAGACCGATACCTGCCTTGAGATAATCCATCTCCTGCAGGTAGTTCATCCACCGCGTGTCGATGACGCGGAGCATGACCTGTGACTCGAGCTCCTTCATGACCTCGGCGCCGAGGGACTCGCGTTTCTCGTCGTACACTCCGTTGATGTAATCGAAGACCTGCTCCTCGAGCTCCTCCACGATGCCTTCGTGATCGGTATCGGCCGACTTGAAGTCATCGCGACCGGTGAGTTCGGAGACCCAGCCATCGAGTCCGTCGAGATCCCAATCATCCGACGGGATGTCACGGGATGCGAACTGGGCCACGCCCTTCTCGACCGTATCGCCCATGATGTCCTCGACGTGCTCGCTCATGTCCTTACCGTCGAGGATCTTGTTGCGCTCCTCGTAGATGACCGAGCGCTGCTTGTTCATGACGTCGTCGTATTCGAGGACGTGTTTCCTGGACGAGAAGTTCATGGACTCGACCTTGCGCTGAGCGCCCTCGATGGAGCGGCTCACGATCTTGGCCTGGATGGGCATGTCCTCAGGGAGGTTGGCCTTCTCCATCATCTCCGAGACGCGCTCCATGCGGTCGCCTGCGAAGAGGCGCATGAGCTCGTCCTCGAGCGAGAGGTAGAAGACGGTGGCACCCGGGTCACCTTGACGGCCGGAACGACCGCGGAGCTGGTTGTCTATGCGGCGCGCCTCGTGGCGCTCGGTACCGATGACGGTGAGACCGCCTGCAGCGATGACTTCGTCATGCTCACGGCTGGTGATCTCCTTGGCTTCATCGAGAGCCGATGCCTGGTCAGCCTCAGTGGCCTCCTCGGGGTCGATGCCGCGCTCCATGAGGATCTGGCGCGCCAGGTCATCGGGGTTACCGCCGAGCAGGATGTCTGTACCACGGCCCGCCATGTTGGTGGCGATGGTGACGGCGCCTTTGCGGCCTGCCTGGGCGATGATGGGCGCCTCGCGCTCGTGATGCTTGGCGTTCAGGACCTCGTGCTTGATGCCTCGCTTGTCGAGGAGGCGGGAGAGTTTCTCCGAACTCTCGATCGAAACGGTACCCACGAGCACGGGCTGACCCTTGCTGTTGCGCTCGATGACGTCCTCGACTACGGCGTTGTACTTGCTTTCGATGGAACGGTAGATGAGGTCCTCGTTGTCCTTACGTGCGAGCGGACGATTCGAAGGGATGGGCTGCACCGGCAGGTTGTAGATCTGACGGAACTCAGCGTCCTCCGTGAGAGCCGTACCGGTCATGCCGGAGAGCTTGTCGTAGAGCCGGAAGTAGTTCTGCAGAGTGATAGTGGCGAGCGTCTGGTTCTCCTCGCGGATGAGCACGCCTTCCTTCGCCTCCAGCGCTTGATGCAGACCCTCGGAGTAACGGCGGCCTTCCATGATGCGACCGGTGAACTCGTCGACGATCTTCACTTCACCGTCCACGACCACGTAATCGACGTTGTTGTGGAACATGAACTGAGCCTTGAGTGCTTGCTGGAGGTGGTTGACCAGCTGTCCGGACATATCCGCGTAGATGTCGTCGATACCCACGAGACGCTCCATCTTGGCGAGACCGTTCTCCGTCGCAGCGATCGTGTGCTTGGCCTCCTCCATCTCGAAGTCGACACCTGGCTGGAGGCTCTTGACGGCAGCTGCGAACTTCACGTACGTGTCAGCCGAACGGGTACCCGCGCCGGAGATGATGAGCGGGGTACGCGCTTCGTCGATGAGGATCGAGTCGACCTCGTCCACGATGGCGTAGGTGTGACCACGCTGCACGCGATGCTCGGGCTTGGTCACCATGTTGTCCCTCAGGTAATCGAAGCCGAACTCGGAGTTGGTTCCGTAGGTCACATCCGCTTGATAGGCTGGGCGCTTGAGGCTCAGGTCCATGCCGTTCTGCAGGAGGCCGACCTCCATACCGAGGGCATGGTAGACCTGGCCCATCCATTCGCTATCGCGCTTGGCGAGATAGTCGTTCACGGTGACGACATGCACGCCCTTACCGCCGAGTGCGTTCAGATATCCGGCTAGGGTCGAGACGAGCGTCTTACCCTCACCGGTCTTCATCTCTGCGATCATGCCTTCGTGGAGTACCATACCGCCGATGAGCTGCACATCGAAATGCCTCATCCCGAGCTTACGCCACGAGGTCTCCCTCATGGTCGCGAACGCCTCGGGCAGCAGGTCGTCGAGTGACTCCCCTCGTTCGATACGCTCACGGAAGCCCTTCGTGGAACCGAAGAGCTCCGTGTCATCCATGTCCTTGTAGCGATGTTCGATCTCGTTTATATGCGCCGCGATCCGCTCGAATCTCTTGAGCTCTTTATCCGCTCCGAGATTCAAGAGGCGTGAAAGGAAATTCGCCATGACATCCTTCTGTCGTGTCCGAAGAATACGAACTTTAACTTTACCACTCAGGTACGTATAACCTGAACGGCTGAAGGAATCACATGCAAACGTCAATCACGCTGAATGTCGACTCCGATGAGCTCCGAATAGAGAGTCGCCAATCTCTCGCCGGGCTCGATCCCGAGTTCCTCCCTGAGTCTGCTCGAGAGATCGTGGTAGAGCTCGATGGCTTCGGGCCTCTGATCGTTGGACTCGAGCGCCCTCATCCGCTCGAGGTAGATGTCCTCCCTGAGCGTGCGATGATCCGCGAGCTTCCGCTCGAACCATTGTGCAGACAGCCGATCGTCCAGCTCCAACGCCGCTCTGATCGCCACCACCGCTATGTCCAGAAAGCGCCTCTCGCATTCCTCGCGTTTCTCCAGGAAGTGATCGCTGTTGTCGAACGCTGGCATGTACATATCGCGATCGTAGAGCTCTGCCGCCGCTCTGCACTGAGCGAGAGTCTCCGAAGCATCCATCTTGATCTTGCCGCTCAAGACATCGGTGCCGATCCTCAGGAATAACGCGACATCAGACACGACGAACTCATCGTCCAGTCCGAGCGATTCATTCGACACACTCAGGAACCCACCCGCTCGCTCTCCTCCACCGAGAACACGTCGAATCACTGACGTCGTCGAGTGCAGATTATTGCGTGCCCTCCCTCGATCGAGCGAGGGCCACAGTGCATCGAGCGCCCGCTCCCTCTGCAGCTCCATCCGCTCCTCAGCTGCAAGCATGGCGAGAAGATATTTAGCCTTCCGCTTCCCCCAGCTTGACTCGGCCACGTTCTCCCCGTCCAGCACCACTTCGAACCCGCCGAAAAGCTTGATGATGAGCCGTTTGCGTGCGAGCACATCGAGTGGTGAGGTGATGACCTCACTCCGAGCGATGGACGCGCCCTTCTCGCCCGTCATACGAGATTGCGGTGCACCTTCCCGTACGACATCGACCCACTGAGACCACGAATTCGCTCGCTTGCCGATGCAGCGCTGTACAAGCCTCATCCAGCGATCTGCGCGCGGTCCAGGTAGGTCATCCATCGTATCGTTGAGATGCCGTTCGATGCGGGCCTCATCCGCATCGGCAGTCGCGATGACCAAGCGGATCAGCGACCCAGAGAAGATGCTCCGTTTTCGGGCGAGAAGAGCATCACTGCTCTCGCGCAGGAGACGGCCATCGCCGATCGAGACTGCTGCGAGCATCGAACCGAAGGTGCAGAGGTCGACGAGCGGATTCAAGCCCTTAGGAGCGGCATACATCTTGACGCGATCCAATCGAACCAACGCGTCCATCGGACGCCCTTTAGCTAACTCAGCGAATGCGATCGCAGCATCCACGTACATCACCGGCATCGTCGAGCCTCGCTTCTGCGAAGACGCTCTGAAGGCGCCGAGGTGACGCAGTGATTCCGAAGGATCCGACTCGAGGAGAGCGATGATGCCGAGATAGAGCTCGACGACGGGAGCCGACGCCGTGTTGCTCAACTCCGAGATGACCGCATGGGCTTTCCACAGATCATTCACGACTCCAGTGACGTCGGCTCCTTCGAAGTATGAGGTCAACGCGCGATCTGCAGCTTCTATCGACCCCGACCAGCTCCATTCCTCATCGGCGCTCTGGTGCATCCTCAGCATCGTGAAAGCGTGGAACGGCTCACCCGCCATCAAACTTGTGAGCACGAAGAGGTGCATGTACACAGTGGAGGGAATCAACTCCTCACGATACATCTCCTTATCAATGATGCGCTCGAACTCCATGAGATCCGATCCACCGTTCAGAGCTTTCTTGAACGCAGAGATGAGAGGCATGGATTTCACGACACGAGCCACCTCGGTCTCGAGTCGTGGCAGATCACGCATGACTGCTTCCAAGATGAGGAGATGCTCGAGCACTCGTTTGTGCTCAGCCACATCGTCACCGGAGTCGGCCTCCATCGTGGTCAGGATAGCTTGTGTATTCGAAATCCTGCCCTCAGCGAAGGAGCGAACAGCGCACGCCAACCGATACCCGAGCGGCACATCCATCATGAACGGAGGCAGCGCTCTCATGGTTTCGGAGAGGATGCGCGGTGGCACTCGATCGATGACTCCAGCCGGATCGAGAGCGATGAGATCCGCCATACGCTCAGGACTCACGGACAGTGACTCTGCCAGCTGAAGGGCACGTGCGTGGTCACCGCGAACCACCAAGTGATCACAGGCGATATCAGCGATGCCCAAATACTCATCCAAGATGACGGAGTTGAAGTATGTTCCTCTCCTAAGTAGGAGAGGAACGATGCGGAATGTCTGGCACTCGAGATCGATTCCGAAGTACGGATAATGCAGGCGGATATGATCGACCACATCCGGCTTCACCGTGATACCGATACTCGACAGCTCACTCACTGGGCCCGACCCGAGCAACACCATGCCAATCATGAGATCCTTGACCTCATGGAGCAGGTCCTCCTTGAGAATCGCCTCGATCGCTTCCTCCGATCGCATCATGAAGCGATCAGGAAGCTTCCCATCGGATGACATATCAGTGAGTGCGAGAAGGAGCGTGACGATACCATTCGCCGCCTTCGCCCGGCAGTCATCACGATCCAGGCCAAGCGGAGTCATCCAAGTATCGAGCTCATCACCTTTGACGATGAGGTCACTCCCTGTGAAGATCCGTGCATCAGGGAAGAGCTCGCGATACGTAGATACAGTAGGTGCAGATGCGATGATGAGTTCTAGGGGCTTGCGATCGAATGGCTCGAGAATGAATAGGAGTTCGTCCATGGCTTCGTTGTCGAGCTCAGGTGCATGATCGATGATAACGAGCGGATCCTCGAGGCCGGTCGAGAGGTCATACGCTAAGCGATCCAGGAGCGCCTTAGAGGACATCCGAGCTCCATCGATATGGATCTCGGTACGAAATGGCTCAGCGTCCGCAACGTGGTCGCCATATCTATCAAGAAGATGTGAGGTGCCTGAGCCAACCGGCGACGAGACGATAGTCACGAATGGACAGCAGCGATACCTCCCTTCCCCGAGGCGTTCGAGAAGTTCATACCTCTTGAACGCTGCGGCTCCGAAAGCTTTCCTTCTTGTTGACGAACCACGGTCTGCCATATCACTCTTCCTTTCCTCTGACTGGGAAGGAGATGATAGACCCCGGGATATTACGAAACGCTAACTCGATCCTTACCTTTCTCATACCTGATGAGAGGTAAGGATTCAGGGCGAACGCAACCGGGATCCGCCACATCCGTCCCAGGTTGATGTAGAGCGTCTGACCTGGCATTGAAGATGCGCCGTAATCGAAACCAAATCCCTTAGGGTGTCCGCCCATTCTGCAAATTGACACTATTTTTGTCAATTCTTACACATGTCTAATGCGGTAATTGGTATGTAATCAGTAGCGGAAGTGATATTTCTATTCCAGAAATAGAGAAAGAGCCCTTCGAAGTGCTCAGCAACGACCTACTCTCCCACG
>CAYVBA010000026.1:4134-16552 GCA_964448475.1 uncultured Coriobacteriales bacterium | reverse complement strand
GAGGGCGCCACGAACGAATCGCTGCTCTGGAATCAGAGCCTCGCGGGGCTCAAGGAGCGCTACGGCGACCCGCTTCCCGATGAGGTCATGGAACGCTTCGAACACGAGTACCGGATCATCTGCGACAAAGGGTTCCCCGCGTACTTCCTGATCGTCGCCGACTTCACACGGTGGGCCAAGGAGCAGGGCATCGGGGTGGGGCCGGGTCGTGGTTCGGCAGCCGGTTCGATCATCTCGTACGCGCTGGACATCACCACGTTCGATCCGCTCGAGAACGGGCTCATCTTCGAGAGGTTCCTCTCACCGGAGCGTTCGGAGATGCCCGATATCGATATGGACTTCGACGATGAGCGTCGGGACGAGGTCATCGACTACGTCCGCAAGAAGTACGGCAACGACAAGGTGGCTCACGTCATCACCTTCCAGACCATCGGTGCCAAGCAAGCGCTGAACGACGTCACACGCATCCTGGATGAGCCCATCTTCGTGGGTCAGCGTCTCTCCAAGATGATCTCGGGTGCTCCCGGTGTCACGCTGCAAGCAGCGCTCGGGAACGATCCGCGCAAGCGGGATTTCTACAGTCCTGAGTTCAAGGAGGAGTACGAGAAGAACGAGCGCTCCAAGGAGATCATAGACAAGGCGCTCGCGATCGAAGGCTACGTGCGCGGCGAAGGCATCCATGCCAGTGCCGTGATCATCTGCCCCGATCCCATCTACAACCACGTCCCCACCAAGTACGACACCAAGGGCGGGACGGAGATCACCCAGTTCGACGGCAACACCTGTGCCAGCATGGGACTCCTGAAGATGGACTTCCTGGGTCTGCGTACCCTCACCGTCATAGACAAGGCGCTCTCGAACATCGAGGAGCGTACGGGCCGCAAGCTGTGCGCTGATGATATCCCCATGCACGACGATGCCGTATTCGAGCTTTTCGCAGCCGGCCGTACCTTCGGTGTCTTCCAAGTGGAATCACCGGGTATGCAAGCACTCCTCAAGCGTCTCAAGCCGGACACCTATTCCGATATCGTGGCCGTCATCGCACTGTTCCGCCCCGGCCCCCTCAACGCAGGCGTCGTGGACGACTACATCAACCGCAAGAGCGGCAAGCAGCAGATCACGTACTACGACGACCGCCTGCGACCCATCCTGGAGGAGACCTACGGCGGTATCGTCTATCAGGAGCAGGTCATGCGTATCTCCATGGAGATGTCGGGCTTCTCGGCAGGGGAGTCGGACCGTCTCCGTAAAGCGGTGGCCAAGAAGAAGATCGACCTCATGACCACCGTGGTGGAGAAGTGGGAGGACGGCGCCGAGGAGACCATGCAGCAGCACTGGGTCAACGGCGCGGTGCGTAACGGCTACTCCAAGGATGTGGCGGTCGCCATCTGGAACGACGTACTCAAGTTCGCGGAGTACGCGTTCAACAAGAGTCACTCCGCCGCGTACGGCATCCTGACCATGAAGACGGGGTGGCTGAAGGCCAACTACCCCAAGGAGTACATGGCCGCCGTTCTGACCAGCTACACGGGCAACACGAAGCGCATCGTGAGCTATATCTCCGCATGCAGGCGAGAAGGCATACCCATCCTCCTGCCGGACATCAACACGTCCAAAAGCGAGTTCACGGCCACCGACGAAGGCATCCGTTTCGGTCTTTCAGGCATCCGTGGTGTGGGCGAAGGTGTGGTCGCGGAGATCCTGGCAGAGCGCGAGAAGGGCGGGCCCTTCGCACACCTGCATGACTTCGTGGACCGTGTGGATACCAAGGTCGTAGGTCGCCGCGTCATCGAAGCGCTCATCAGCGCCGGTGCGTTCGAGTCCACCGGCTACCCGCGTGCGCAGTGCATGGGATTCGTCTCCAAGGAGGATCCCGCGAACATCATAGACGCAGCAGCCAAGCGTCAAGCCGACCGCGCGTGCGGACAGGTCTCCATGTTCGACCTCTTCGGCGACCAGGAGGACTCCGGCTTCGAGGTCCACATCCCCGAGCCCGACGGTCATGAATGGGAGCGTCGCTACAAGCTCAACGTGGAGCGCGAGGTCCTCGGGATCTACGTGTCCGACCACCCGCTCTCCCCGTACGAACATGCGCTCACGAACGCCTGTGACTTCTCGCTCGGAGAGATAGAGAACGAGTACGACGCAGCCGCCCGGGGAGGCCAGAGAGCCATCCGCGACGGGCAGAAGGCCTGGTTCGCAGGTATGGTGTCCAACGTGGACCGCAAGACCACCAAGGACGGCAAGAGCATGGCCATCGTGACTCTCGAGGACCTTGAGGGTGAGATCGAGGTCGTGATCTTCCCCAAGCTGTTCGAGAAGACCGCTGACCTCGTGGATCCGCCATCCAGCACCGGCGGTAGCGGAGAGGCCTTCGTCCGCGTGAACGCCAAGCTCGAGCGCGGGGACGATCGCAACCAGCTGATCGCCATGGACATCGAGCCACTCGACATCGGCGAGAAGAACAACAGGCCACGGTCACTGCGGATCACCGTGGGGTCCACCAAGCTCTCCCAGACGCTCATGGCGTCGCTCTCCGGGGTGTTCAAGAACTATCCGGGGCGTGACAACGTGGAGCTGCTCATCAGACAAGCCGACGGACGCACCATGCGTGCCGAACTCCCTGCTCATGTGGATCACGCGAGTATCTCGCTCGTGGCCGAGGTCCAGATGATCGTGGGCGAGGACGGCATCGTGGAAGTCGGCTGATACGTTCGGAGGTTCCTTTGAGGATCGCGATAGCGCAGTTCGCGCCCATCGTGGGTGATGTACACGGGAACGTGGAGCGAGCCATCGGGATCGCTCGTGAAGCGGAATCCCTCGGGGTCGAGTTCCTCGTGTTCCCGTACGGATATCTGACCGGCCCGATCCTTGACGGCCTCTCGGACTCCATGGAGTTCTTCGACGACCTCATGATGGGTGTCCGCAAGTACACGGAGCAGACATCCATCCACACCATCCTGCCGGGAGCCACGCTGTTCTCAGGATCGCAACGATCGTCGGAGATCTTCGCCATGAAGGAAGGTGACATGGTGCCCCTGCGCATCGGTGGAATGGTGCGCGCGTTCGCCATGGGCGAGGAAGGCTTCGACCCCTCGGATTTCGTTCCCGTCATCGAGGAGCGCGAGGCGCGCATCGCCATCCTGAGCGGTGATGGACCCGGTCCCGCCATCGATTTCAGTGACGTCAACATGGTCGTGGATCTGAGCCAGGACTACTACCTCCACAACGTGGACGGATCGCGCTTCACCTCGGAGACGCTCCGCTACCGTGAGTCGGCGTTCGCGGAGGAGGCGGGCGCATGGGTCCTCGCCGTGAACGGGATCGGAGCGCATGACGGCATCGTGTACTCGGGCGGCTCGTTCATCATGGCGCCGTGGGGTGAGATCGTAGCCGAGGCAGGTGAGTTCGTCGAGGAACTCCTCGTCTTCGACCTGGACCTCAACGCCGAAGGATCGGTGATCCAGGAGCGTCGTCCCGAGCAGACCGGCGAGATGGAGGCGCTCTACGAAGCCCTCGTCTTGGCTACCAGGTCGTACGTGCAGGACAACGGCGCGAGTGATGTGGTGATCGGCCTATCCGGCGGTCTCGATTCATCGCTCGTGGCAGCGATCGCCGTGGACGCGCTCGGGCCCGATCACGTGCACGGCATCATCATGCCGGGGCCCTTCTCGCCCGGTGGATCGGAAGCGGACGCGCTCGAGCTGGCGGAGCGCCTCGGGATCACTACGACCACGGTACCCATCGTGGAGTCCTACGATCTCATGATGCGCCTCACGGAAGACATGCTGGGCGAGAAGCCCCTGGATGCCGTATCCCAGAACATCCAAGCGCGTTTGCGTGGTCTCATCCTCATGACGTACTCGAACGCACGCGGTGCACTGGTGCTCAACACCGCCAACAAGACCGAAGCGGCCGTGGGGTACTCAACGCTCTACGGTGACACGGTGGGTGCGTTCGCGCCGATCTCGGACGTCTACAAGACCGACTGCTTCGAGCTGGCGCTCGAGCGCAACGACAACCCGGTGTTCATCGGTGAGCCCATCCCTCCTCGCATCATCACGAAGAAGCCCTCGGCCGAGCTCTCGGAAGGACAGACTGACGAGGGCTCGCTGGGGTTGGACTACCCTGAGCTCGATGCCATCCTATTCCTGCACCTGGAGGAGAATCTGGGGCTCGCCACCATCATCGACGAAGGCTTCGACGAGGAGACCGTGGTGCGCGTGCTCCGTATGGTGCAAGCAGCTGAGTACAAGCGTCGGCAGGAACCTCTCGGCCCTGTCGTATCCACGAGGCATCTCACCAGGCATCGCGGGTGGCCGGTCACGAACGGCTGGGTGGATACGAGCACGGCTGAAGGAGGGGAGGGGCATGACCCCGATGACCTCATCCCCAACCGCCTGCTTCGCGAAGCCATCGGCTCGCTCATCGAGCGTGAGGATGACGCCATGGCCTTCGACCCCACGGAATTCTTCAGGGAGATACCGCCCCGTCCTCCTCGCCCGGCGGAGCGGGATCGCAGGCCCGATCCGGGTGATGGGTTCGACTGGGGGATGTTCTTCCGTAACTGATGTGGTTATGCGGTATCGGGTCTTCCGTGGAGTGTACCTGCGGTATCATGTGTGACGATCAGACACGCGGCGTGAGCCGCTCGAAGATGAGGAGGTTTCGGCGATGCCGAAGATCGAACGTGAGGATGTACGCGTACCGCTCGATGTCATGCCGGAGTTCAAGGAAACGTATATAGACAATTACATGGCTGCAACGCGTGGCACGGGCCGTCTCATGCTCTTCGCTTGCGACCAGAAGATCGAGCACCTGAACGATGACTTCTATGGTGAGGGAATCGACGAGGCGGACAACGATCCCGAGCATCTCTTCCGCATCGCTTCGCAAGGTGAGATCGGTGTCATGGCCGGTCAGAAGGGTCTCATCGCCGCATACGCAGCTGATTATCCTGACATCAACTACCTCGTGAAGATGAACTCAAAGACCCATCTCGTGAAGACGGAGCAGGCCGATCCCTATTCGCCGCAGCTCCACTCGCTCGACGCCGTCCTGGACATGCGGGACGCCGGCGTCAACGTCGTGGGTCTGGGCTACACCATCTACATCGGCTCCGAGTTCGAGAGCGACATGATGACCGAAGCGGCCGAGCTCATCAGCCAGGCACATGCAAACGGACTCCTCGTCGTGCTGTGGATCTACCCGCGTGGTAAGGCTGTGGCGGACGAGAAGGACGCGCATCTCATCGCCGGTGCGGCTGGCGTGGCACTCTGCCTCGGCGCCGACTTCGTGAAGGTCAACCCGCCGAAAGCCACCGATGACGCGACTTCCGCGGAGCTTCTCGCTGAGGCGTGCGCAGCATCCGGTCGTTGCGGCCTCGTGTGCGCAGGCGGCTCCACCGTGGACGGACGCACGTTCCTCACGCAGCTCCACGATCAGATCCACGTGGGCGGCGCCCAGGGCAACGCTACGGGTCGTAACATCCACCAGCGCTCGCTCGATGAGGCGGTACGCCTCACGAAGGCCATCAGCGCCATCACCCTCGCGGACCACGATCCCGAGGAAGCACTGGATATCTTCGAAGGACGGGACGACTTCTCCCTCTAAGGAAGGTCTGTATGGCCCGTACAACGACACCCGAAGCATGGTCGCGTCTCAACCTCGCGTTCTCGCAGGTGGGACGCGACCTCTTCATCTCCGGAGCCGTCACGACCCACGGAGGCAATCTCTCCATGACGAACGGGGAGCGGATCTGGATCTCCCGGACCAACTCCATGCTCGGACGGATGTCGTCCGATGACATCATCGAGACGTCCTTCTCGCCCCATGAGGGATCCGACCGGGAGGCATCCCGCGAACTCGTGGTGCATAGAGCCATGTACGAAGCCTACGCGCGAGCCGGGGGAGACCTGTCAGCGGGCGCGGCCATCGTGCATGCGCATTCCAAGCACAGCATCGCGCGTTCGCTCTGCGGTGAGCCGCGCATCATATGCGAGGATTCAGAGGGCAACTACACCCTGGGTGATGGCGTTCCCGTCGTGACATCGGCCGCCAGTGTGGCAAGTGCTGAAGCGGGCGAGAAGATCGCGGCGCACATCGCACGCGGAGAGCGGATCGTTATGCTGCACGGACACGGACCGTTCGCACTCGGGGCTACGCTCGTGGACGCGCTGCGGCTGGTTTCGGTGCTTGAGGCATCCTGTCAGATCGATCTATTGAGGAAGATGATGGAGCGGTCCTGAACGGACCTGATGGTGCCCGAGGTGGGAGTCGAACCCACACGCCTCTCGGCAAAGGTTTTTGAGACCTCCGCGTCTGCCATTCCGCCACTCGGGCTGGTGCGAGAGCAACTCTACAGTAAATGCAGGTACTGCGCAAAAGCTGGAGGAGCCGTACACCGAACGACCCCTCCTATCTGCTTATGCTGTCGTATCATTACCAACTACAGCTCTCAGACCCGATACTCGACCGAGGTGATACGTGGATATCAAGGCAGCGGCGTTGGCCTGGTTCAACGAGTTCCGAGCATTCAAGCCTGTCGGGAGTCGATGGGCGGGTACGCTGAAGCGCGTGACCGGCATCGTATTCCCTATGATCATCATATACTTCGTCATCGGCCCCGAAGCCGGCCACCTGTCCATGGTGGGCTCGACCACGGTGGTAGGGATATCAAACGGCTTGCCCGTACGTTCTCGCATCAAAGCCCTGGTGGTGGTCACCATCACGACCAGTATCTGCATGGGGTTGGGAGCCATGAGTACGCTTATCCCGTATGCGATCGTACCTATGATCTTCGCGGTAGCTGCCATCACCACCTTCGCGTACCACACGATCCTTTCCGGGCCTCCTGGCCCGATCAACTTCGTCCTGGCTGCTGCATTGGGCGCGTACTTGGTGGGTCATCACGGATTCGATCCGTTCCAAGCCGTCCTCATCACGTTCTTCGCGGGTGTCTTGAGTTCGATCATCTCCATGGTTGATGTCTTCACCCATCCTCTGCATGCTGAGAAGAACGCGGTCGCGGATGCCGAGCGGACGGTGGAGGAGTACGAAACCCTTTACTCCCAGCGCGAGAAGAATGGTGTCTCCGCAGTCGACCCGACCGACCGCCTCTCCACTTTGCGGACCGATGCCATCAGACGATTGGGTCGCGCATGGTCTTACCTCGATGAGGATCACGGAATCCACCAAGAGGACCGTATCCTCACCGTTCTCAGAGAGCGACTGACAGCTGCTCATTACCGATTCACACGTCTCATGGAGGCGGAAGTCCTTGGAGATGAGAAATTCGCAGAAGTGCAGTTGCACCCCGGTGATCTGGGCTCGCCTGGACTCGCATATCGGATCAGGAAGGCGATCTCCACGGATTCACAGCCGTTCTATGCGGCTTTACGCATCGGTGTAGCTACCGCTGTCGCGGCGTTCCTCGTCGAGTTCCTCCACATCGGTCATCCGTATTGGGCTGTGTTCACAGCAGGGCTCATGCTCCATCTCTATCCGGATCGTGCCGAGAGCATGCGCAGTGCTGCGTCTCGCACCGTTGCCGAGGGTGTAGGACTCCTCTTGTTCGCAGCACTCTTCCCGTTGCTTGTGAGTACGCAGGTAGCGTTCGTCATCATGATCGTGCTGCTCTATATGAACGACTACTTGAAGCCGCGGAACGCAGCGTTGGCCATCGTCATCATGACGCCAATCGCCCTGATCCTCTCCGAGCTCGGTTCCTTACCCGAAGAGCCACTCCATCTCATCCAGACGCGTGCTCTTGAAACCGTGATAGGTATGGTCATAGCTCTCTTCGCCCTGAACTTCATAGGCCGCGGATCACCGAGGCGTCATGTCCGGCTTCAATACCTCGCACTTCTTAGGACGACTATGGAGGTACTCACGAGCATGGCTGCTGGCACGCTGGATACCCGTAGTGGGCGAGAAACCAGGAGCGAGCTCCAGTATGAACTCGAACTAAGCAGACCAGTGCTCCAGCATGCGCGCAAAGATGACCCCAGTCTCAGGGATTGGTTGCTTGTCGATCGTGCTGTCCATGGTCTGGGCTACGAGGTCATGTGGCTCTCCTGGACCGATGATCCCCAGGCCCGGGAAGCGGCGGCGGAAGCTCTTCTCGTCATCAGAGGTATCCATGATCGGCTTCCTGTCATCGGGGATGAGATCCCTGATACGCACGGACTTATAGAGGGTCTATGTGATGCTTCCGACGCGCTTTCCGAGAAGAACGCCTGCCGGATAGCTGTTTCGACGTGGGAGGGTGTTAAGCATGCCTGAGCTCGACCTGTGTAGAGCAGGTAGGTCACGGGATTCTCGCTGGACATGAAGTCCCCACCCTGATAGGCTGTTCAAGTTGTTAAGAAGTGGGACTCGAAGTCCCCACCTCGCGGCGCTCGACGGCAGCTGTCTGGTAGATGGAACATATGTGCCACTCATCTACTCCTGACGTCCGCGACGCAGGAGTTTTTTGATTCAGCGGAGAGATCCGCAGGGAGGTGTTACTGATAGCCACGCCCAAAGAACCTCGTGTGAACGAACAGATCAGGATTCCGAATTGTCGACTCATCGGAGTCGATGGTAGCCAGCTTGGCATCTTCGATATCCGGGACGCACAGCGTGTCGCGGATGAGCAAGGTTTCGACCTCGTTGAGATCGCCCCCATGGCTGAGCCGCCTGTATGCCGAGTCATGGACTACGGCAAGCACAAGTACGAGCAGGAGATGAAGGCCAAGGTTGCACGCAAGAAGCAGACGCGTATCGAGGTCAAGGAGATGAAGTTCCGTCCCAAGATCGATGTGGGCGACTACGAGACCAAGAAGCGTCACATCCTACGTTTCTTGAGTGGGGGCAACAAGGTCAAAGTGACCATCATGTTCCGCGGTCGTGAGATGTCACATCCCGAGCAAGGGCTCAACGTGCTCGAGAAGCTGGCAGGCGACCTCGAGGATATCGCAGTAATCGAGAGTCCTCCCAAGATGGAAGGGCGTAACATGCATATGATGATCGCTCCCATCCCCGAGAAGGACAAGGACAAAGGCGCTGACGGCGAGTAATCCGCCGTTTCGGAAGGAGATGCAGCATGCCTAAGATGAAGACCCATAAGGGCACCAAGAAGCGGTTCCGCGTGACGGGTTCCGGCAAGATCATGAGGGGAAAGGCTTTCAAGAGCCATATCCTCACCAAGAAGTCCCAGAAGCGTAAGCGGAACTTCCGCAAGGAGACCGTGGTCTCCTCAGCTGATGAGAAGGTAATCGCAAAGAATCTCGGACGCGGCTAGTAACCGCTCTCACGGATAGAACGAGGAGTTGATCCACAATGCCACGAGTTAAGAGAGCGGTTCACGCTCAGAAGAAGCGTCGTCAGATGTTGGGCCGTGCGAAGGGCTACTACGGTGCCAAGTCGCGTAGCTACCGTGCAGCCAAAGAGCAGGTGCAGCATTCGCTCCAGTACCAGTATCGTGATCGTCGCAATAAGAAGCGCGAGATCCGTCGCCTCTGGATCACCCGCATCAACGCTGGTGCTCGCCTGAACGGCCTGTCGTACTCTAACTTCATGCACGGCCTCAAGGAGGCTGGGGTGCAGCTCGACCGTAAGGTACTTTCCGACATGGCTATCAACGATCCGCAGTCGTTCGCTGACCTCTGCGAGATCTCCAAGAAGGCCATCGCCTAAGTAAGATTAGGTACCGCACTAGATACTAGCCCCGGGAGAATAGTTCTCACGGGGCTTTTCTTTTGATTGTTATATTTGCAGCTCAGTATTAACCTAAAATAATAGAATAGACACCTGCAAGTTCTCGTCCTATGGTCATATACGAACCGGTTCCCATATCAGCTTCAGGACACAAGGAGATCGACGTGCGCAACATCGTAAGAGAGGGCGGCCGCTTCTTCGCGATCGCGGTGACGGCTCTCATGAGCTTCGTGATGGCACTCAGCTTCGTAGGCTGTGGCAGCACGGAGGGGAACGGTGACACGGCGGGGGATCCGAACGAGAAGGTAGAGATACGACTTCAAGCGGCAGCCTCACTCACGGACGCCATGGATGAGATCATCAGCGATTACACGGCTGCTCACCCGAACGTGGCCATCACGCCGAACTACGACTCATCCGGAACGCTCTCCGAGCAGATCATCCAAGGCGCTCCTGCTGACCTCTTCATCTCAGCTAACCAGGACAAGATGGATGTAGTGGAACAAGGAGGGCTTCTGGCGGACGGCTCGGGGGTCGACCTGCTCGAGAACGAGCTCGTCCTCATAGCCCCGAAAGGTAATCCCAGTGGTGTGACGGGTGTGGCGGATCTGGATACGGATGCCGTCTCCTTCATAGCCGTCGGGGAGCCGAAGGGCGTGCCGGTAGGGAAGTATACCGAGCAAGCGCTCACCACCGAAGGTCTGCTGGATTCCGTCGCGCCCAAGATGGTCCAAGGGAAGGACGTCAGAGCCGTGCTCACGTACGTGGAGACGGGTGACGCCGACGCAGGCTTCGTCTACAAGACTGATGCCATGGTCTCCGATCAGGTAGAGATCGTGACCACCGTGGGTGGGCATGATCCGGTGGTCTACCCCGCAGCGCTCATCAAGGATTCCGATTCCGCGGATGCTGCTCGAGCGTTCCTCGACTACATCGAGGACGAAGGTTCCGCGGTACTCGAGAAGTACGGGTTCAAAGCTCTATAATCTTCTTCCAGATAATGACCGACCGGAGCCACCCTCGCTCGTGGGGTGGCTCCGTCAGACCCGAAGGATCCATGGAACAGCTGACGGACATACTCGCCACGTTCGACTTCAGACCGCTTGCGGTCTCGTTGAGGACAGCCGGCACGGCAATGATCTTCGTGATCGTGCTCGGTACGCTCGCAGCCTGGTGGACGCATAGGACATCGAGCAAGCTCAAGGGCCTCTTCGACTCCATCTTCACCCTCCCCATGGTGCTCCCACCCACGGTGGTCGGGTTCTTCCTGCTCGTGACGCTCGGCCGCTCGAGCGGTCTGGGAAGCTGGCTCCTCGAGCACGGCATCAGACTCATCTTCACGTGGCCCGCTACGGTCATAGCAGCTGCGGTCGTCTCGTTCCCGTTGATGTACCGCACGGTCCGTGCTTCGTTCGAACAGATCGACCCCGATCTCCTCGATGCAGGACGGATCCTGGGTTTCTCGGAACTCAAGGTGTTCTTCAAGCTCATGGTGCCACTGAGCTGGCCTTCCATAGCTGCCGGTACGGTGCTTGCATTCGCGCGAGCGCTCGGTGAGTTCGGCGCCACGCTCTTCGTTGCCGGCAACTTCCCGGGAGTAACGCAGACCATGCCCATCGCCGTCTATTTCTCATGGGCAGCGGGTGACCTGCGTACTGCCGGTATCTGGGTGATCATCATCGCCATCTCATCGTTCCTCATCGTCTTCGGCATCAACCAGTACGTCGAGCGACTCGACGCCTCACGGAAACGGAGAGCCCGATGAGCCTCGTAGTGGATATCGAGAAGACATATGGCGACTACACCTTACGGATAGATTTCGAGATCGAGAACACGACGCTCGCGATCCTGGGCGCCTCCGGTTGTGGCAAGAGTCTCACATTGCGCTGCATAGCGGGGATAGATACACCTGATCGTGGGCGCATCATCTTGAACGATCGCGTGCTCTTCGACTCGGAGAAGGGCATCGATGTCCGCGTCCAGAGGCGCAACACGGCGTTACTGTTCCAGAACTACCAGCTCTTCTCAACCATGAACGTGCACAGGAACATCGAATCAGGAATGAAGCGCAGCGCAGACAAGCAGGAGCGCGAGCGCAGGATCGGAGAGCTGCTCGATCTGTTCCGACTCGGCGGACTCGATCACCGGTACCCGCATGAGCTCTCCGGTGGTCAACAGCAACGTGTGGCACTGGCGAGGATGCTCGCGTCCGACCCCGACCTGCTGATGTTCGATGAGCCGTTCTCGGCGCTGGATGAGAGCCTCAAGATCGCACTCGAGCCGGAGATCCTCAAGATCATCGAGACCTTCCCGGGAAGCATCCTCTACGTGTCGCATGACATCGAGGAGTCGTACCGGTTCGCCGATGACATCGTGGTGCTTGAGAACGGCAGGATCACGGACTTCGGCCCCTCGAGACGCGTCATCGAGGAGCCACGCTCACTCGCAGCACTCAAGCTCTCAGGTATCCGTAACATCTCACGCGCTCGTAAGGCGGGGGAGCGCTCGGTCCTCACGCTGGATTGGGGCTTGCTCCTGGAGACCGCGGAAGACGTCCCGGATGACATCAGGCACGTGGCCATCAGGGATCACGAGGTCGTGATCGACCGCCCCGACCGACCCAACACGTTCCGCGCCTGCGTGGTCAGGACGTCCGAGACCATCCACCGCAAGCGCGCTATCTTCAGCACCGACCCCGACATCAACGTCACGGACGATC
>CAYVBA010000026.1:0-4034 GCA_964448475.1 uncultured Coriobacteriales bacterium | reverse complement strand
GCGGGATGCGCATGTACGCCGAGCTGGCCGATCGTCTCGGTTTCCGTTACGAACGCACCGGCTCCCTCGTCATCTCATTCACTCCGGGCAGTCAGCCGGGGCTCCGCACGCTCCTCGATCGGGGCGAGAAGAACGGACTCACGGACCTCCGCATCGTCTCGGGGGAGGAAGCGCGTGAGCTCGAGCCGGAGCTCTCCGAGGACGTGACCGCTGCACTCGTCTGCGATGAGTCGGGGATCGTGGATCCGTTCGGTGCATGCGTCGCGTTCGCTGAGCACGCAGCTATGAACGGAGTTGAGTTCGTCTTCGATGCACGCGTGCGCGGGATCGAGCCCGTGGACTCCGATGGTCACACCCACTACGCCGTCACCTTCGCGGACGATACCCGGATCGAAGCGCGCACCATCGTGAACGCTGCCGGTGTCCATGCGGATATCGTCGAGGGCATGGTGGGTCCTGCGTCCTTCTCGATAACACCCGTATCCGGCGAGTACCTGTTGTACGACCGGGGATACGGCGATCTCTTCACCCGTGCCATCTTCCAGGAGCCTACGCAGGTGGGCAAAGGAGTCCTCGTGACACCTACCGTGGAAGGAAACCTACTCGTCGGACCCGATGCGGTGGTGAAGCAGGATCGGGAGGACACCTCCACGCGCGCGGAAGGGCTGGCGGAGATAGCGTCGCGAGCGGCGCTCACGTGGCCGGGGCTCAGTAGGGACGGGATCATCGCCAACTTCGCCGGTATGAGGGCGCGCGGCAGTACGCGTGACTTCGTCATCGGTGAGTGTGAGGGATTCCCCGGCTTCTACCGCATCGCCGCGTTCGAGTCACCCGGACTGACCGCAGCACCAGCGGTCGGGGAGGACACAGCACTTAGTATCGCCGAGAAGCTCGGGGCGCATGAGTCGGCGGACTACATCGCTACGAGGCAGCGTCCACGCCGATTCCTGGAGATGACGGACGAGGAGCGCTCAGCAGCCGTGGAGGAGGACCCTGCATGGGGACGCATGGTATGCCGATGCGAATGGGTGACCGAAGCTGAGATCGTAGCTGCCATGGGATCTCCCATCCCGGCGCTCACCATAGATGCCATCAAGAGGCGGACGCGTGCAGGAACAGGCCGCTGCCAAGGAGGGTTCTGTACCGCACCCGTGGCAGAACTCATCGCGGCCCACACAGGAGCCGATCTCACCGAGATCGTGAAAGGCCGCGTCGGCTCCACGTTGACGCCGTATGGCCTCGAGGAGGCTCACTCATGGTGAGCGCTCGGGACGTGGATGTGCTCGTCGTAGGAGCAGGAGCAGCGGGTATGGCTGCAGCGGTCGCTGCGAAGCGGGAAGGTGCGGAGCGTGTGCTCCTCGTGGACCGAGGGACTGCACCCGGCGGCATCCTGACCCAATGCATCCATACCGGTTTCGGACTCCAACGCATGGGGTCGGAACTCACCGGACCCGAATACGCCGCCATCGAGTACGGAGCGGTCCAGGAAGCGGGCATCGAGGTCTGGTGGGACACGACCGTGCTCTCGGTGGATCGCGAGTTGAGCGTGACCGTCCTCGGCCCGGCACATGGCTATCGGCGTCTGAGCACAGGTGCGGTCGTCCTCGCCACGGGTAGTCGCGAACGAACCCGCGGCAACATCGTCATCGCGGGTACCCGACCGGCTGGCGTGTATACGGCGGGAACGGCCCAGCAGCTCCTTAATCTGCATGGAGTCCTGCCGGGGCGCGAGGTCGTGATCCTGGGCTCCGGTGACATCGGTCTCATCATGGCGCGCCGCATGACGCAGGAGGGTGCTCACGTGAACTGCGTGCTCGAGGTCATGGCCGAGCCGGGCGGTCTTCGCCGCAACGTCGTGCAATGCCTCGATGACTTCGGAATCCCCCTGCTGCTCTCGCACACGGTGACGGCGGTCCTGGGGCGCGATCGCGTTGAAGGCGTCGTCATATCCGAGGTCGACCCCGTGACGCGCAAGCCTATAGGCGACCCCTGCACCATCGGGTGCGATTGCCTCCTGCTCTCCGTAGGCCTCATCCCCGAGCGCGAGGTGGCGGTCGCCGCCGGCGTTCCGCTCGATACCCGCACGGGAGGGCCTCTCGTGGACGCCGAGCTCCAGACCCGCGTACCCGGTATCTTCACGTGCGGTAACGCGCTTCACATCCACGACCTCGTGGATCATGTCTCAGCCGAGTCGGAAGTGGCCGGTAAGGCAGCTGCGGAATTCGCACGGGGCGAGAAGCCCGCGCGTTCCGCATCGACCATCGCCGTCACAGCAGGGGCTCATGTGGCTTCGCACACGCCGCATTCGGTTCGTGTGGAGCCGGGAGGTGGGATGGACGTGTCCTTCCGGGTGGACCGACGCATCGAGGACGCACGCATCGTGGTGCGCTACGGGGAGCGGGTTCTCGCCCGTAAACGCAGTCGCATCCTGATCCCCAGCGAGATGGCACGGATCCATGTGACCTTCCCTGAGGATGACCCTCTCGGGATCGATCCGACCGACCCGAGCGGTATCGTCGTGGAGGTGGGTGTATGAGGAAGGAGTTCGTCTGCGTGAGGTGCCCCGTGGGGTGCTTGCTCACCGTGGACGTGAACGCGGACGGCACCGTGGAGGTCAGCGGGAACAGCTGCGTGCTGGGTGAGCGGTACGGAGCCAAGGAGGCCGTGGCTCCCGAGAGGATGGTCACCACGTTGATACACGTGGGCGGTGTGGGCGGCACGCCGCTCCCCGTGAGGACCACGTCTCCCGTCCCTAAGGATATGATGGGGAAGATCGTTTCAGCAGTGCATGCACTCGAGGTGGCACTTCCGGTACGGATCGGGGATGTGGTCGCCTCCGATATCTGCGGAACCGGAGTCGACGTCATAGCTACGAGATCTCTCGGCTGATCGTGTCACCCACCATAAGTCCGATGTAGTACCATTATCCGTCAGGAGTACCCGATGAGCGATGTCTTCATGACACTCAGTCAGATCCAGCGTCTCTACGACCGCGCCATATCCCGGCTCGTCGAGGACCACGCGGACGTCGCCTTGAGTGCAGGCCAGATGCGCCTCCTGCTCACGCTCTGGGAGCAGGATCGTATCCGGGTGACGGACCTCGCTCACCGGAACTGCTTGAAGAAGACGACCGTCTCCACCATGTTGCCCAAGCTCGAGGACCTCGGGCTTGTGACCATGGACCTCGATCCGGATGACCGCCGTGCCAAGCTCGTGGTGCTCACCGAACGCGGTGCGGCCATGAAGGAGAAGCACGACGCCCTCATGGATGAGTTCCACGGGCAGCTGCTCTCAGGTCTGGACGAGAAGGAACGGCATGCTCTGAAAGCAGCGCTCGAGGTGCTCAAAGGCAGTCTCCGCGACGAGGAATCGGGCGCGGATGAGAGATGCGGTGAGGTGATGCCGCCTAAGGAGTGAGGTCGGATGGGGTCGGTGTTCCGTGGTGCTAAAGCGTATCTCTCCGACTGGAGGAACTGGGTCACCCACGGACTGGTGGGACTCGGTTTCCTGGCGTTAGCCATCTGGGCTCCTGTGGACTGGCGGATCAAGCTCGTCGTGATCGCGATCGTGGTCACCTTCAACGTCATACGTATGAGGCGCGCTGCTGCGAAGAAGGCCGCATCCGCCCCTGTCGCTGATGAACACGATCGGCCGATCGGCTGAGGTCACGAGGCCTCACACGGCTTCCGTGTGTGGTACCCTACCTGCTAGTGCGATGACGGAGAGGTCCGCATCACCACGGACGGTCAAGAGAGGGCATCGGTAGCTGTGAAGATGCCCACCATCCGGGTGCGGAGTTCACTCCTGAGCTGTGACCCGAACGGGCGCGTCCTTCTCGCCCCAGTAAGCGATCCGGGTGCTCCCGAGACAGAGCGTACGAGTGGGTGAGCGCGTGGTTGCTCGCCAATCAAGGTGGTACCGCGGGTACATGACCCGTCCTTGAGATGCTGGATCAGCATTCGAGGGCGGGTTTTTCAGTTTCCGAGAGGAGTCATGGATGTCGGTTCTGGATGAACTGGAAGTCATACGCGATG
>CAYVBA010000025.1:0-16878 GCA_964448475.1 uncultured Coriobacteriales bacterium | reverse complement strand
CTCATCGTGGAGATGGGCATGAACGCTGCAGGTGAGATAGCTGCGGTCGCCGAGATGGCCCGACCGCACGTGGGCGTCATCACGAACGTCGGGACCTCGCATATCGGGATGCTCGGCTCGCGCGAAGCGATCGCCGACGCCAAGAGCGAGCTGATCGACGTCCTCGCACCCACGAAGCGCGCGGATGCACACCCCTCGCGCGCTATCCTGCCCTACGAGGACGCGTACCTCTCCCGTATGGTGTCCGAGCACGCCATTCCCGGAGGCGTCTTCGTGGCTACGTTCGGCCTGCACGATTCCGCTGATTTCTCGGCATCGGACATCCACGGGACGGAGGAGGGCACGACCTTCTCGCTCAAGCCCATCGTGGGGCCCAAGGTGGACGTCACCATCGGTTTCCTGGGCGAGCATATGGTGCGCAACGCGCTCGCAGCGCTCACCGTGGCCGATTACCTGGACATCCCGCTCACGGATGCAGTCGAAGCACTCGCTACCGTGCAGCCTGCGGCGCACCGTCAGCGGCTCATCACCTCGTCAGCTGGGTTCCACGTGCTGGATGACACGTACAACGCTAATCCCGACTCCATGCGTGCGGCAGTGCGTGTCCTCGCGTCGCGTGCAGGGGTCGGATCCACGTACGCCGTGCTCGGCACCATGGCCGAGTTGGGCGACGAGGCATCCGAACGCCATATGGAGCTCGGGCGGGATGTGGCGATGGCGCGCATCGATGGGCTATGCTTCGTCGGGCGCTTCGGTGAGGATGTCGTCCGTGGTGCCGTCGAGGCAGGTATGGACGAGAAGGACGTAACGGCTCTCGAGACCGTGGATGAGGCCGTGGCTTGGGTCCGTGAGCACGCTGAAGCGGGCGCGACCGTCCTCGTGAAGGCTTCGCGTTCGGCGGCGCTCGAGCGAGTCGTGGAAGGGATCCTGTAGACGTGCTTGGTTTCGAGAGATATCCGACATTCCAGGTCTTCCTGGCCGTCTTCATCGGCGCTGCCATAGCCATGATCCTCATGCCGCTCTGGATCCGCTTGCTGCGCTACCGTGAGATCGGCCAGCAGGTCCGTGCGGATGGCCCCGAACGTCACCTCGTGAAGCAAGGAACACCCACTATGGCGGGAGTGATCATACTCTTCGCCGTGTTCGTGACCTGCCTGTTGTTGGCCAGTTTCTCCATCCAGCTCGTGCTCGTGTCCACAGCCACCATCATCATGGGGTTGCTCGGTTTCATCGATGACGCATCCAAGGTGGCGTACGAGCGCTCCCTCGGTCTGTCGCCGAGTGCCAAGCTCATCGGACAAGGCCTCATCTCGGTCACCTTCTGCCTTCTCGCCGTCAATCTGGCCGACATCGAGCCCATCATCGTCTTCCCGTTTGTGGACTTCGCGCTGGATCTGGGGGTCCTCACGACCACGCTCCCGATCGGGGGAGGATTCGACGTACCGTGGCTGTACATCGTGTTCGTGTTCCTACTGATGGCGGGGTTCTCCAACTCGGTGAACCTGACCGACGGACTCGATGGTCTCGCAGGTGGGACCGTCATGATCGTCATGCTGGTCATGGCCATGATCGCGTATCGGCACGATGAGATAAACCTGGCCATATTCTCGGCGGCCATCGCCGGAGCGTGCATCGGGTTCCTCTGGTTCAACAGTTTCCCGGCGGACATCTTCATGGGGGACACCGGCTCCCTCGCGCTGGGAACGGCGCTCGCAGGTGTCGCTGTGCTCACCAAGACGGAGGTCGTGAGCCTCGTCATCGGAGCGATCTTCATCTTCGAGGCGTTCTCGGTGATTCTGCAGGTCGTGAGCTTCAAATCCACCGGGAAACGCATCTTCCTGATGGCTCCGATCCATCATCACTTCGAACGCAAGGGCTGGTCCGAGACCCAGGTGGTCATCAGGTTCTGGATCATCGCCGCGGCGTTCGCGGCCATCGGATTCGCACTCTACTTCGCCGGATCGCTCTAGGAGGCCGTATGTCACACGCACGACTCGGTGACGTCCTCATAGTGGGTCTGGGTAAGAGCGGTATCGCCGCTGCTCGCTATTGCGCTGCGCGCATGGAATCGGGCGAGGTCTCCTCACTCACCATCTACGCCGGCACCCGGACTCCCGAGACGTTCCGTGCAGGCCAGGAATTCACCGTTGCAGGCGTCCAGGTCATCTACGACGAGAAGGACGTGGCAGGTCACTTCCACATCGGTATCGTGAGCCCCGGTATCTCGATGTTCGACGGGTTCTATCTCTCGGCCGCCGGCGCGTGCGACGAGTTCATGAGCGAGCCGGAGTTCGCCTACCGCGAGGATCCCGAAGGATGGCTCGCCATCACAGGGACGAACGGCAAGACAACCACCGTCTCGCTCACGGCTCACCTGTTGAACCGAGCAGGGATCCCGGCGCGTGCATGCGGCAACATAGGCGTGCCGTGCATCCAGGCGGTCGAGGAGCGAACGGGTGAGCTGCTCGTAGCGGAGCTCTCCTCGTACCAGATCGCCTCGATGGAGCGGTTCACGGCGGTCGCGGGTGCATGCCTCAACGTCACGGCCGACCACCTGGAGTGGCACCGTACCTTCGAGGCGTACCGCGATGCCAAGCGCAAGCTCTTCGACACCATGGGGGAGGGGCAGCTCGCCGTCTTCGACATCGAGGATGGGCGCTGTGCCGAGATGGTCTCCGAACTCACAGCAGCCGGCTACCGTGTCGCGAGCGTCTCCACACGACTCGATCCCGGGACCGCCGATGCCGGCTGGTTCGCCGAAGGCGGCCTTCACGTGCGACTCGCAGGCGATGAGTCGTTCCTGATCGGTGTGGAGGAACTTCCGCTCGAAGGTGAGCACAACCATGCGAACGCTCTGACCGCGTCCCTTCTCGCCCTCTCACGTGGTGCGACCCCGGAGGCGATCCGAGAAGGACTGAAGACGTTCACGCCGCTCTCGCATCGGATGGAGTTCGTGGGGCGGGCGCTCGGTAAGGATTTCTACAACGATTCGAAGGCGACCAACACCGACGCCACCATCAGGGCGTTGACCGCGTTCGAAGGGCGTGAGCTCACGCTCTTGCTGGGCGGCCATGATAAGGGCACCGATCTCACGGAATTCTGCGAGAAGTGCGTGGAAGCCGCGACGACGATCGTCTGCTACGGGGAGGCGCGTGAGCGGTTCCTCGCGGCGTTCATGGACACCCCGGGTGTCGAGGACATCACGTTGGCCGAGGCTTCTCACATGCTCGAGGCGCTCGAGGTGGCCATCCCCATCACCGACTACGACGGGACGATCCTCCTCTCACCGGCATGCTCGTCGTTCGATGAGTTCACGAGCTTCGAGGAGCGAGGCGATGTCTTCAAGCGGGCCGTCCATACGCTGATGGAGCAAGCCCGTGTCTGATACCGTGAAGCGCCAGAAGCCAGCCACCATATTCGGAGTGCCGCGCCATCTCATGATGCCGCGGATCCTGATCATCACGAGCACGATCCTCCTGTGCCTCATAGGGCTCGTCATGATCTACTCAGCGTCGTCCATCGTGGCGCTCAAGGAGATCGGTGACCCTGCGTACTACCTCAAGCGACAGCTCGTCTTCCTCTCCATGGGTGTGGTGGGAGCCGTCATAGCCGGTACGATCTCGTACCGGCTGTGGATCACACCACTTGCGTGGGCGTTCTGGTTGATCACGCTGGGCATGCTGATCGCCACCTTCTTCATAGGATCCGTAGGCGGAGGTGCGCAGCGCTGGCTCGAGGTCGGAGGTGTCCGCCTCCAACCATCCGAGTTCTCCAAGATCACCATCCTCCTCGTGATAGCGGCAACCTTCGCCCATCAGCAAGCGGGCCGCCTGGAGGGACGTAAGCTCATCGTCATCCTGGCTATAGGTGCACTCGTACCCGTGGCCTTCATCCTCATCGAGGACATGGGCTCCGCCATGATCATCCTGGCTATGCTCATGGTCCTCCTGATCCTCGCGGGGATCCCGTTGCGGGCACTCGGCCTCGTGATCCTGGCTGTAGCGATCGTGGGTGTCGTCTTCATCGCGATCGAGCCGTACCGTCTCGTCCGCGTCAGAGCGGTCCTCGACCCCTGGTCGGATCCTCTGAACGAAGGCTATCAATCCATCCAGGGCTTCTACGCGCTCGGTTCGGGCGGCCTCTTCGGTGTGGGGATCGGGAATTCCACGCAGAAGTTCCTCTACTTGCCCGTCGCGTATTCCGACTTCATCCTCGCTATCATCGGCGAGGAGACCGGGCTTCTCGGCACGGCCATCGTGGTCCTGCTCTTCGGGCTCCTCGTGTTCTCGGGATTCCGGATCGCGTATCACGCACCCGACCTGCACGGTACGCTGATCGCCGGTGGCGCCACGGCACTCCTGGGCGTCCAGGCCATACTGAACATGCTCTCGGTCATCGGACTGTTTCCGATCACCGGTAAGCCCCTTCCGTTCGTGAGTTACGGTGGCTCGTCCATCATGGTGTCGTTGGTGCTGGTGGGACTCATCGTGGCCGTGTCGCGCGGCAGTGACGTCATGAGCCGCGAAGAGCACCGCAGGGATGCGCTCACCGTCATCGGCGGGGGAGGCAATGAGCCGCGCACCAGCAAGCAGAGCGGTCGCGGTGGTCGTAGCACGGGAACGGGTCCGGCGAGATCGCGCAGTCGATCCACGAACCGTTCGGCTCGCTCGTCATCGACCCACACCGATCGTCGTGACCGACGGAGGTAGCCATGCACATCGTCATAGCTGCGGGAGGGACCGCAGGTCACATCAACCCGGCACTCGCGCTCGCTGAGGAGCTCGTGGCACGCGGTCACGATGTCTCGTTCGTCGGAACCTCGGACAAACTCGAGTCACAGCTCGTCCCCGAAGCGGGCTATCCCTTCTTCGGCATCGAGGTGTCAGGCTTCGTCCGCTCCAAGCCGTGGACGCTCGTGACGAGCGGCGCGAAGATGCTCAAGGCCTCCCGTGCCGTCGAGGCCGAGCTACGCCGCATCGATCCCGACCTGGCTATCGGTTTCGGAGCGTACGTGGAGGTCCCGCTCGCTCTCGCGGCCAAGCGCATGGGTATCCCGTTCGCGCTCCACGAGCAGAACTCCGTTCCCGGTATGGCTAACCTCCAGATGGCCCACCGAGCCGATCTCGTCGCTCTCAGCTACCCCACCACGGAGCCGCTCTTCCGTCGTAAGACCAGCTCCCGCACGCACATCGTGACGACCGGCAACCCGGTCCGCACCTCCGTGACGAATGCGACGCGCGAGCACGGTCGCGAACTCTTCGACTTGGGCGAGAAGGACGTGGTCCTCACCGTCTTCGGCGGATCGCTCGGTGCTCGGCGCATCAACCAAGCTGCGATGGGTGCGGTTCCCGGGCTTCTCGCGAGCTATCCCGACCTCGTCGTCGTGCACAGCACGGGTGCGGACGGATACGGGATGGTCTCCGCAGTGCATACAGACCTCGGTGAGACCGCCGAACGGTGGCGGATCCACCCTTACATCCAGGACATGGGACTGCTGATCGCCGCGAGCGATCTCGTCCTCTCGCGTGCAGGCGCTTCATCGATCGCGGAGATCTCCGCTCTCGGCACCCCTTCGATCCTGATCCCGTACCCTCATGCTCGCGGTGACCACCAGCGGATCAACGCCGCCCATCTCGTCTCGCATGGTGCTGCGCGCATGATCGCCGATGAGGAGCTGAACGCAGCTTCGTTCGACGCAGCGGTCCGTGGATCGCTCGACGACCCCGATGCGCTTCATGACATGCGCAACGCCGCTTCCGAACTGGATAGCGGCAATGCAGCAGCGCGTCTGGCCGATGAGGTGGTGCGGGCGGCGCGAGGCGCGACTGAGATATGATTGACCGAGTCGAATCGAGAATCGAAGCGTGAGGAGCAGTAGATGTCGCTGACCGACCGTCCGTTCACCAAGGTCCACTTCATAGGTATCGGCGGCTCCGGTATGAGCGGCATAGCTCAGGTGCTCCATGAGCGCGGGTATTCGGTGACAGGTTCGGATCTGAAGACCTCACGGTACCTCCGTTCGCTGGAGCGTTCAGGTGTCGATATCCGCATCGGACATGATGCCGCACACATCGATGAGATCCAGCCTGACGTCGTGGTGATCTCCACGGCGATCCCCGAGCGCAACGTCGAGTTGAAGCGTGCGAAGGAGCTCGGTCTCCCCATCATGCACCGCTCCCAGATGCTCTCCGTTCTCGGGGAGGGGAGGATCACGATAGCGATCGCCGGGACCCACGGGAAGACGACGACCTCCTCCATGACCTCGATCATGCTGGAGCGCGCGGACCACGATCCCACGTTCCTCGTAGGTGGGACCGTCATGGCCTTCGACACCAATGGCAAGAACGGTTCGGGTGATTTCTTCGTAGCTGAAGCGGATGAGTCCGACGGCTCCTTCGTGAACCTCAAGCCGTCGATCATCGTGATCACCAATATCGAGGCGGAGCACATGGATCATTACGATTCGATCGATCAGATCGAGTCCATCTTCGAGGAGTTCATCGGACTGCTTCCCGAAGACGGTGTCGTCATCGTCTGCGGCGAAGCCGAACGGGCTCGAGCTCTGGTCGAACGTACAGGTGTGCGGATGCTCACCTACGGCTTCGGCGATGACGTGGATGTGAGGTGCGAACTGCGCGAGAAGGACGAGCCGAGCCTCATCACCGAGTACGATGTCACGTTCCCCGACGGGACGAGGATCGCCGCTCATAACGATCACAATCCTGGCAAGCACAATGTCCTGAACGCCACCGCAGCTCTCAGCATAGCCTATGAACTTGAACTAGAACTTGAAGGTTGTGCGGAGGCCCTGAGCTCCTTCGATGGTGTCCGGCGAAGGTTCGATCCCGTTGGAACCGCTCACGGCGTCACCATCGTCGATGACTACGCGCACCATCCCACGGAGATCGAAGCGACGCTCGAAGCGGCCGCATCTCTGGGCTACTCGAACGTCCATGTCATCTTCCAGTCGCATAGGTTCTCGCGTACCAAGGCGTTCCTGGAGGAGTTCGGTTCAGCGTTCCACGATGCTGATTCCATAACCCTCATGGACATCTTCTCCGCGGGGGAGGCACCGATCCCCGGCATCACGAGCAAGTCACTGATCCGCTCGATATCCAAGTACCGACCCAAAGCACCACTCGCGTGGTTCCCGAAACGCTTGAACCTCGTGGACTTCATCGTGGATCGCGTCCACGATGGCGACCTCCTGATCACGATGGGTGCAGGAGATGTCACGACCATCGGACCGACCATCCTGGAGCGACTCAAGGAGAAGCAGGAGGCTGGCCGATGAGCGCCTTCGATGCGTACATGAGACTCGACGGAACGATCCATGGGGACGTGCTCGTGGATGAGAGTCTGAAACGACACTCCTCGTTCAGGATCGGAGGTCCGGCGGACCTCTACATCACGGTCCCTACGTATTCCGATCTGACCACCACCATGGAGGTCCTCACCGAGGAGGAGGTTCCGTGGGTCGTCCTCGGACGGGGCACCAACATCCTCGTACACGATGAGGGATACCGTGGAGCGGTCATCGTCCTCGGCGACGAGTTCCAGAAGTTCGAGCGACAGGAGGACGGTCGCTATACCGTAGGCGCCGGAGCTCTTCTCGCCCGCGTGGTGCAGAACGCGTTCAACGGCGGATTCTCGGGACTCGAGTTCGCGGTCGGGATCCCTGGCACCATGGGAGGTGCCATCTCCATGAACGCGGGGACGCGGCGTGAGTGGATCGGATCGGTCGTGGAGGATGTCGTTACGTACCGCGTGGGGGAGGGTCTGGTCCGTTATGGTTGGTCGGACATCGGGTGGTACTATCGTTCGAACACCCTCCCACCGAGTGAGTTGATCCTCGAGACGACCTTGAAGCTCGAGGAGGGGGATAAGGATAGGATCCGTGAGCGTATGGAGGAGATGCTCTCCGCTCGCAGGAAAGCCCAGCCGATGGACGTACCCTCTGCAGGGAGCATCTTCAGGAACCCATCCGATGCATCCGTAGGGAAGATGGTCGAGGACCTGGGACTCAAGGGATTCTCGATCGGCGGTGCTCAGGTCTCACCTAAGCATGCGAATTTCATCGTGAACACCGGCGGGGCATCCGCATCGGATGTCGCGAAGGTATTGTTGTATGTCAGGAACAGCGTGAAGGAAGCGTATGGCGTCGAACTCAAACCGGAGATCAAGTTCCTCGGGTTCCCGTCCTGAGAGAAGGGCTTCCTCGCGCACGCGCGCACAGGGATCACCGCAGAACAGAAGACCCTCCGACCGGAGGAGCTCGACCGGCTCCGATCTTCGTACGAGGCCTAGCACGAGGAACGAGGCGAGAAGACCGGCACCCTCCCGCTCGCGATCGCGCACACCCGATCGCGAGCTGACGTACGGTGCTTTGAGGTCGGATCGAGCACGGCAGCGTAAGGCGGAGGTCAGGCAAGCGTACCTCAAACGTGTCATCCCTATAGCGGGCCTCATCACCCTCGTCGTGGCGCTCATCATCGCTGCGTTCGCCATCTACAACTCATCGCTCTTCACCGTCACACGCATCGAGATAACGAGTGAGCTCGAGCATGTGACCAATCAGGAACTGACGGAGATCGCTGCTGTGCCAGCAGGCACCACGTTGTTGCGGGTAGACAGGAACGCGATCGTCGAGCGCTTGCAGAGCCATCCTTGGATCACGTCCGCGAGCGTGGAGCGCTCCTTCCCCGAGACCCTCCAGCTCGTCGTAGCCGAACGTGAACCCTCCGCACTCGTCATGGTGGATGCCATAGGGACCACGTGGTATCTGGGTGACGACGGTCATTGGATCGAACCCGTGGACCCCGAGCGCGTGCGCGAGATCTCCCGACAGGTCGAAGCTGCCGGGAGCTCGGAGGAGAGCACCGTCGCTGCTGAGGAAGCTGCGGCCGAACCTTCAGTAGCTGCTGAACCGAGTATCGCAGCCGAGCCTTCGGTGGACACCACAGCTGTCGTGACGAGTCGGCAGACAGCTCAAGCTCTCGCAGATGCAGAGTCCATCGCCCTCATAGCCGATGTGAAGGAAGGGCTCGAGCCTACCCCCGGAGCTGTCGTGGAAGATGAAGGTCTGAAAGCCGCACTCGCGTACGTGCAGTCGTTCTCCGATGGTATGAACTCCCAGATCGCTCATTACAACGCCACGAGCAAGGAGAGCGTATCTATGACGCTCGATAACGGCGTCGAAGTTGCACTCGGTTCGGCTGAGCAGATCGAACTCAAGGAAAGCATCATCCTGAAGCTACTCGCGGAGAACGAATCCAGGATCACGTACATCAACGTTCGAGTGCCTTCGAACCCCGCGTGGCGCGGGATCTCCTGATAGATATCGAGAAAAACAGAATAGTGCTTGACGGAACTCTCAGGTTCATGCAATGATTCAGCGTTACGCTTAAACTATGTATTTCAAGTAGAAGGTTAAGGTTGCGGGTTGAGCGTACATACGAAGTGCAATTGCAGCTGAGTCGAACCGGAAAGCAGCACGGAGGTAACCATGTACGAAGATGACGCAAGCTATCTGGCAGTGATCAAGGTCGTCGGAGTCGGTGGCGGTGGAACAAACGCCGTCAACCGCATGATCGAAGAGGGCATCCGCGGTGTCGAGTTCATCGCCATCAACACGGACGCT
This sequence comes from uncultured Coriobacteriales bacterium, assembly GCA_964448475.1. Classification (GTDB taxonomy): domain Bacteria; phylum Actinomycetota; class Coriobacteriia; order Coriobacteriales; family CAYVBA01; genus CAYVBA01. The sequence goes on along the minus strand of CAYVBA010000025.1, from coordinate 7,238 downwards.
CAAGCACTCCTCATGTCCGACGCTGATGTGCGTGTGCACATCGGTACCGACCTCACGAAGGGTCTCGGCGCAGGCGCCAACCCGGAGGTGGGCGCTCAGGCGGCAGAGGAGTCCCGCAATGAGATCAAGGCAGCACTCGAGGGTGCTGACATGATCTTCATTACCGCCGGAGAGGGTGGCGGTACCGGTACGGGAGCTTCACCCGTCGTCGCTGAGATAGCACGTGATGACATCGGTGCACTGACCGTCGGTGTCGTGACCAAGCCCTTCACCTTCGAAGGTCGTCAGCGCAAGAAGGCAGCAGATGACGGCGTCAAGCGCCTCGGAGAGTTCGTCGACACGCTCATCGTGATCCCGAACGACCGCCTCCTCGACTTCGCTGAGAAGAAGACCTCCATCCTCGAGGCCTTCAAGATGGCGGACGACGTCCTCCGTCAGGGCACACAAGGTATCACCGACCTCATCACCGTCCCCGGTCTGATCAACCTCGACTTCGCTGACGTCCGCGCAATCATGAAGGACGCCGGTTCGGCCATGATGGGTATCGGCCTCGCGTCAGGTGAGGAGCGGGCAGCCGAAGCAGCGCGCGAAGCCATCGCCAGCCGACTGCTCGAATCCAACATCGACGGCGCGGACCGCGTCCTGCTCTCCATCGCAGGCGACTCGAGCCTCGGCCTCTACGAGGTAACCGAAGCCGCGAACGTCGTCTCCGACGCAGTGGACCCCGAAGCTAACATCATCTTCGGCTCCGTCATCGACGAAGCTCTCGGCGACCAGGTCCGCGTGACCGTCATCGCCACCGGCTTCAAGGGTCAGTCCCAGCAGCCTCGTATGGACTTCGGCTCGTCGTCCGACCGTCCGTCCCGTTCGCAGAACAACGGCGGCCGTACCTCAACCCCGAGCCGCGCAGCGGAGCAGGATCGCTCCAGCTCGAGCTCGAACGCCGGATTCGATACGTTCAGCGAGCCCGAGTTCGACATCCCCGACTTCCTGAAGCACGGGAAGTTCTAAGCATGACCGGTACGCACGGTGTCTCATCCGGCATCGCGCTGTCCTCCCTGGAGACCCCTTCGGTACCGCCTACGGTATCCGCAGGGGTCTCCTGTGTATTCACGACGAGAAGGGCGGGCGTCTCCGAGGCTCCGTACGATTCGGCCAACCTCGGCGGCCATGTAGGGGATGACGCAGAGGATGTGGAGCGGAATCGGAGGCTTGCCCTGGCATCCGTCGGAGCGGATCACCTCCTGGACGCGCTCCTCGTGCCGCATCAAGTGCATGGCGATACCATCGTCTCGCTGACGGATAACGCACGCATCGATGAGGTGCGTGACGTCATATCGCGCGGTTGCGACGGCATCATCTGTCATGTGCCGGACGTCCCCGTCCTCCTCTGCTTCGCGGATTGCGTACCTCTGATACTTATCGCACCCGGTGGGTCGTTCGCCGTACTGCACTCCGGCTGGAAAGGAACGATCGCACGGATCGCCTCCACGGGAGTCACTCGTCTCTCTCAGGAGTCGGGATGCGACCCTTCCGAGCTCCAGGTGTACATCGGCCCGCATATCCGCTCGGTGTCCTACGAAGTGAGTCCCGATCTCGCGGCGGCGTTCACCGACGAGTTCTCCGAGGGCGTGATCGTGGGGGAGCGCAACCTCGACCTGGAGGCAGCTATCATCACCGACCTCGAAGAGGCCGGTGTGCCTTCCCGTTCGATCTCCTCCGTCGGACTTTGCACGCATGAGCGTGGCGATCTGTTCTTCTCGCACAGACGCGATCGGGTGACGGGACGTCACGGAGCACTCGCGGTGCGGTTGAGCGAACGGTGAGCGGACGTTCATCGGAAGGTCAGCAGCACGGAGGTTACGCTAACTTAACGAACTCGGGATCACCTCGGTTCACATGCGGGTATAGTTGTGTGATGACCAGTACGAACCTCGGATGGAGGATGCGATGCGCACCCAGTTCAGGAACGAGCTCCATGACATCAACGCCACCGTGCTCACACTCATCGATCAAGCACAGGTGGATCTTCGGGATTCGGTGGCGGCGCTTCTCGCCCGTGACAAGGTGGCTGCGAAGGGGATCCGTGCCCGCATGCAGGAGTTCGATGACGCTGCGCACGATCTCGAGGTCCGTATATACGAGCTCCTCGTGACGCAGAGCCCGCGTGCTCGTGACCTCCGATTCCTGCAGACCACTCTCTACATCGGGTTCCACCTGGAGCGCATCGCCAGCCATACCTACTCCATCAACAAGACCACCAAGCGCATCGGTGATCTGGAGATCCCGCAGTCCTTGGCTGAGCTCATCCGCGCAGAGTCCAATCTCGTCCTCCGGGTCTACGGGGAGATGCGTCGTGCGTACGCTGAGCGTGATATCCTCGCCGTCCGTCAACTGCCGGGACTCGATGAGCCTGTCAACTCGCTCTACAAGCAGTTCTTCCGCGAGTCAGCACGCCTCGAGGAGAGCGATGACTTCCAGACCTACACGCACCTCATCCTCGTGAGCCGGTACCTCGAGCGTATCGCTGACCACGCGACGGACATCGGTGAGCGCCTGCTCTTCCTCTTCACCGGTCATCGCATGAACTACGAGCAACTCGAAGGCGTGAACGACGAAGCGATCCTCTCCCTCGTGGACGAGCAGGTCGTAGTCGGATACCGCGAAGGTGAGCATGGCGCCGAGTCCTCCGAGGCCCCGAAGCCCGCTGATGATGGGGCACCTGCTGCGGACGAACCAGCTGAATAACATGACTCCGGGCGAGAAGGACGTATACGTCGAGAGGCTGATCCGACGCAGGGCGGAGCTCCTCGAGAGGATCGAGCGAGCCTGCGCTGAGGTCGACCGCGATCCTGCGACCGTGGAGATCGTGGCTGTCAGCAAGACCGTCGGGGTCGATGAGGTGGAAGCCGCACTCGAGGCCGGTTACTCCATCTTCGGAGAGAACAGACCTCAAGAACTCGTCGCGAAGGTGGATGAGCTCGCGGAGCGCGGTCTGAGACCGCGCTTCGATCTCATCGGAACGCTTCAGACGAATAAGATCAATTCCATCCTGGGCAGGACGCATACCGTGCACTCCATCTCATCGGAGCGGACAGCGCGTGCCGTATCCACGAGAGCCGAACGCGACGGCCTCGTCCAGGAGTGCCTCCTGCAGGTGAACGTCTCAGGTGAGGGATCCAAGGACGGCATGACACCAGCGGAGGTACTCGAAGCCGCTCCTCGTATCGCCGAGCTTCCGGGACTCTCCATCGCCGGGGCCATGACCATGGCGCCGCAAGGTGACCCCGCTGAGGCGGAGCGCACGTTCGCCGGACTCGCTGAGCTCCTGGACTCGCTGGATGAAGCGCATCCCGGTCTTCTCGTCCGTGGAGAGCTCTCCATGGGGATGTCCGAGGATTTCGAATCCGCCATCCGCCATGGAGCCACGATGGTTCGCCTGGGTCGGATCGTGTTCGACCCGGATTTCAGCGTATACTAGTCCTTATTCACTCACCGTAAACGTAGATCTGAACACAGCAGACGGATTGAGAGGCTAACGTGGGCATCCTCGATGACATCAAGGCCCGTATGGGTTTCGACACCGCCGATGAGGCGGATCCCTATGACGACCAGTACGAAGATGATGATCGCTACGTCGAGTTCGACGCCGGCGTGAGCCCCGCGCGCAATTCGCGGACCGGTGCGCTGCATGAGGCGGAATCGGTGAAGGTCGTTGGTCGTGCGTACGGTGAGGGCTCGGACATAGATGCCCTGGAGAACACCTTCAATTCCATACCACGTGGACCGGTGCCTGCTGCTCGTCGCGGTGCGTATTCCACTCCGTCCACGTTCGCCGGTACGCCGGCGCGAGCGGGGAGTCGTGCCGCTGCGCAGTCGCTCCGTCTGGAGGACTACTACATCTCGGATGAGGAGCGCTACGTACCGGAAGGGGACACCACGCCTCCGCGAACCAGCGCACCTGCAGCACGCGGGAAGATGGTGATCTGCCGCCCCGATTCCTACACGGACGTCGAGGAGCTCGTGACCGCTGTCCGCGATGAGAACGCTCCGGCCGTCCTCGTCCTGGCCGACACACGCATGGAGGTCGGGAAGCGCATCATGGACTTCGCATTCGGTCTGGTGAGCGGCCTCGACGGCTCCATAGAGCGCATGAACTCCAAGGTGTTCGTACTCCTGCCGTCCGGTGTGGACCTCACGGAGGGCGAGCTCGATCTACTGGGCGAGAAGGGTGTGATCGATCGTGCGTGACGTGCGGAGCATCACCGTCATCGGTGCCGGTCACATGGGTGGCTCCATCATCCGCGGTCTCGTGGAGGCCGAGCGTTTCTCGCCGGAGAACATCACAGTGGTCGACCCGCATGAGGATCGGCTGGCTGAGTTCGCAGAGCTCGGCACCAGGACGGCAACCAGGGCTTCCGACCTCGAGCCGACCGTCGCATACCTGCTGGCAGTGAAACCTGCTCACGTGCGCATGGTCCTCGCGGACTACGATGGTCTGCTTCAAGGCAAGCTCCTCATCTCCATCGTGGCAGGCATGAGTACCACCACTCTCGAGGAACTGACGTATGGCAACGGACCGGTTGTCCGCGTGATGCCTAACATCGCTGCATCCGTACGTGAGTCCATGAGTGTCGTCGCGCGTGGCAAGAGCGCGAGCGCGCAGGACTCCGCTGCCGTCGTGGATATCTTCTCGGCACTCGGTGAGGCGATCGAGATACCCGAGGATCAGCTCGACGTAGCAGGCGCCATCAGTGGTTGCGGACCTGCATACACAGCTCTCATCGTGGATGCTCTCACGCGCGCTGGCGTAGCTAACGGGCTACCGGCTGAGGTCGGGCGTGCACTTGCGTTGCAGACGCTCTCGGGTACGACCGAACTTATGAAGCGGACGGGAGTGAACCCGCGTATCCTCATGGAACAGGTATCCTCACCCGCAGGTACGACCATCGCAGCGCTCGATGCGATGGAGCAACAGGTGCTCGACGCATTCAGATTCGGTGTGGATGCCGCCATCGAACGTTCCGGTGAACTCTCCAGGGAGGCCTAGTGGTTCTCAACATCCTGCTCGGTATTCTGAACTTCTACACGTTCCTCATCTTCGTGTACGTGATCATGTCCTGGATCCCGCACGAGGAGGGTCTGATCGGGGACCTGTACAACGTACTCGGCACGCTCGCCGACCCCTATCTGGATCTCTTCAGGAAGGTCATCCCGCCGATCGGGGCTCTCGACATCAGCCCCATCGCGGCCATATTGGTGCTCCAGCTTCTCGGCTACGGGTTGGTGCGGGTCCTCTGAGAGGGGATTCCCGGTCGCTATCCGGAGTTCGGGACTGGAGATGACGTGATGAGGTCGATGGAAATCAGGATGATGTCCGCTTAACATAGAGAGCTGGACATAAGATAGTGAACGAGGAGCCGTAAGGAAGGAAACCAATGGCCATCACACCGCAGGACATCCAAGCTATACGCTTCAGCGAAGCCCGGCGCGGCTACGATCCGGATGAGGTGGATAAGTTCCACGAGCAGGTCGCTGCTGATATCGCATCCATGATCCGCAAGATCGCCGACCTCAAGAACCGCCTCACCGAGTGCGAAGAGGAGCTCGCTTCCGTCCGCAGTCAAGGTGCGCAGATGGACCGTAGTGAGTACTACGTGGACGATCAGCCCACGAGCCACGGTAACCCGAGCGTGACCGAGAAGCAGATCTCGGACGCCCTCATCGCAGCTCAGCAGACCGCTGACCGCATCGTCGAGTCAGCGAAGGAGGACTCCGTCCGCATCAGGACCGAGGCCGAGAACAAGTCCCGTGAGATCATCCGTGAGACCCTCATAGAGAAGCAGCGTGAGCTCGATGAGATCTCACGCCTCCGTGAGTCCCGTGAGTCCTTCCGCTCCGATTACATGGCCCTCGTGAACCACTTCCTGCGTGAGGCGGAAGACGAGTTCCCCGAGCCCATGCTCTCCAACACTCCCAACGGCTCCGAAGCTGCACAGCCCGTCTTCGAGCCTCAGGTGGAGGAAGAGGTTCCCGCCGAGGTCGAAGAGGTCGAGGACGTGGAGACCGACCAGGCGAACCAACAGACGAGGATCGCTCCCGTAGCTACCCCCTTCGGTGCACAAGCATCCGATTTCGATGTGGACGAGCTCGACTAGTAGCTCTCCACCCACATAACGTGTCCGTGACGCCTCGCTCCCTGCGGGGCGTCACTGCTTCGTGGGTAGATTCCGTCCGTCTCGCCCGCTCAGTCAGCAGCCCGATCCCGGGAACCGGGCATACCGCCGTAGAGCGCGTGCTCGAGCTTGAGGCGCACGAAACGCGCGATGGGACCGACGGTGAGGGCTACGACGAAAGTGCCTTCTCGGATCCCCGTGACATGACCGAGCACGGCGAGGCCGATCGTGCTCGTGAGCACGAGGAAGAAGACGTCGTACCCCACCTTCACGGCGCCGAAGTCGAGGTGGTAGGTGTCACTGATGACGGCCACCAGGTTGTCACCGGGTAGCGCCACGAAATGCGCTGCGACGCACATGGCGATCCCCGAGCCGTTCAGTATGCAGCCCACCAGGAGCCCAGCGACCTGCGCAGCGTACGAACCGAACACGAAACCGTCCAGTACACGGAGCGAGATGTCCACGCCTGACCCCAGCGCGAACGCGAGGGGGAGTTGGACGAGAAGGAACGGCCGGAACCTCTTGTTGAGTATGGCTACCTGAGCCATCACGTACATGAGGTTCAACACGATCTCGAATTGCCCCATGGTGATGGGCAGGATCGTGCTCATGGTGACGGAAAGCGATGAGCTGGGAGGAGCTCCGAGTCCAGCGCGGGTGATGAGGGCGATCGAGAACGCGATGGACGAGAGCCCCGCTACGAAGAGGGCTCCACGGTAAACCAGCTTGTGCTCACCGCGAAGGTCGCTTATGTTCACCACCCCTGAAAAGAACAAAGCCAGCCCAGGTGGGCCGGCTCAGGAAGTTTGGTAGCCCGTACGGGATTCGAACCCGTGACCTCCGCCTTGAGAGGGCGGTGTCCTAACCGCTAGACGAACGGGCCATACTATCGGGTGCCTCATGGCTGGGGTGGGAGGAGTCGAACCCCCACTGACGGAACCAGAATCCGCTGTCCTACCATTAGACGACACCCCAATGATAGAGGTCACACTGCGCGATATGTGCTCCATATCGAGCGCGAGAAGAGATACTACAGGTTAGTTCGAGGGGTGTCAACAATCC